>NZ_BAAGXY010000030.1:0-58378 GCF_054779595.1 Angustibacter peucedani | reverse complement strand
CTCTTCGGCCAGGCGCTGCAGCCCGTCATGCCGCCGCTGGGCGGCCGTGCGCGGGTCGGGCGTGCCGTCGGCCGCGGGCTGCGGCGCGGACCACGCGTCGACCGCCGCCTTGAGGGCCGCTCCGGCCCGCTTGGTCAGCAGCGCCTCCAGGTGCCACAGGCCCGAGTCCATCGGCACCAGCGTCACCCCACGCACCTGCTCCTGACGCTTCCCGTCCCGCGCCAACCGGTCGTCGGCATCAGGGTCGAGGGAGGCGCGTAGCTTCGCGGCCAGCTTCGCCAGGGCTTTCGGATCGAGTCGGTCCGTCTCGCCCAGCAGCAGCGCCTGGCTGCGGGCCACGGCCTCGGCGGGCACCGCACCGACCGGGACCTGCGGCGGCAGCAGTGCCGCGACCGTGCTGGCGATGACATCGGCCTGCTCCCCGCTGATCACCCCGGCCAGCAGCGCCTCCCGGGTCGGTCCCAGCTGCGGCGCAGCGGGCGAGCGGTAGAACGCCTCCGCCCGAGCCGCGATCCGCGCCGCCTCACCCGGGCTGCACGCTGGCAGCTCGCGCCGCACCCATGCGGCCAGATCACGGCACCCGCTCTGCCGCGGCAGCCCGCGCTGCATCGCTTCTGCGGCGAGCTGGATCTTGGCGACGTGCGCCATCCGCTCGGCGTGGTCGTGACGGCGCAGCTCAGCACCCAGGGCGTCCCCTGCGAGCTGCCACGTCGCCGTCGTCATGCGTCAAACCTAGCGGCAGCCACCGACAACACGTTGTGGCACAACAGGCCTGTGGATGATGTGACCACCGCTCTCCACCGGTGGACGACGCCGCTCCCGTCCTCCACAGCTGCCGCCGACGACGTGTGTTCCGGACGCGCGCTGTCCGGAACCGGGTCTACGGTCGCCGTCATGGACATGCTGATGCGAGACCAGATCGCTGCCGCCGACCTCGCCGACTGGCGGCTGCTGGCCCAGGGCCTGCACGCGCGCTACCTCGTCGAGGACTTCGCGGCGGGGGCCCGCTTCGTCGCCGCGGTGGCCGCGACCGCCGACCCGGGCGGTCACCACCCACGGGTCACGGTCGGCGACGGGTTCGTCGACCTCAAGGCCATCAGCACCGACGCGGTCTACCGCGACGGCGAGGGAGTCGAGCACGTCGTCGAGTGGGTGACGCAGCGCGACGTCGACCTGGCGCGCCAGGTCACCGAGGTCGCCGCCGAGCTCGGGCTGCGGGCCGATCCCCGGTCGGTCACCGGGATCGAGCTGGCGCTCGACACCGTGCGGTCGGGCGCTGTCGCCGACTTCTGGGCCGTGCTGCTCACCGGCACGACCAGCTCGCGCGGTCGGGGCAGCCTGGACGACGGCATCCGCGACGCGACCGAGCGCCTCCCCGGCCTGTGGTTCCAGGAGACCGACGAGCACGAGACGCCGCGGCAGCGCTTCCACCTCGACGTGTGGGTCCCGCCCGAGGTCGCCGACGAGCGCATCGCCGCCGCGGTCGCAGCGGGTGGCACGGTCGTCGACGACAGCGAGGCGCCGTCGTTCACCGTGCTGGCCGACGCCGACGGCAACCGGGCCTGCGTCTGCACCAGCCTGGCCGCCGCGAAGAGCTAGATCCAGCTCGGGAACCACATCCGCGCCGCCCACTGCGCGTACGGGATCACCTGCGCCGTGTACACCGGCCAGAAGAAGAAGAACAGCATCACGCACACGACGACGTACGAGCCCGCGAACGTCGCGCCGACCAGCCGTCGGCGCGGCGACGCGGTCGGCGGCCCGAGCACCATCCCCATCACGTAGGTGACGGCCAGGACCAGCCAGGGGAGGAAGGCGATCGCGTAGAACGAGTAGATGGTGCGTTGCTGGAAGGCGAACCACGGGACGTACCCCGCGACGACGCCGGCCAGGATCGCGCCCGCGCGCCAGTCGCGGCGCAGCGCCCAGACCGCCAGCAGCACGAACACCGCGATCGCCGCGCCCCACCACAGCGTCGGCGTCCCGATCGAGGTGATCGCCTTGCTGCACTGCGCGACCGTGCAGCCGTCCTGTCCGCGGGTCTTGGTCTCGTAGAAGAAGGAGGTCGGCCGGCCCTGCACGATCCACGACCACGGGTTCGTCTTGTACGGGTGGCTCGAGGTCAGCGTGACGTGGAAGTGGTACATCTGCTGGTGGTAGTGCCACAGCCCGCGCAGCGCGTCCGGCACGAAGCCGAAGCTCTTCGACGGGTGCGCCGCGCCCCAGTCCCGGTCCCAGCCGCCCTTGGTCGCGAACCAGCCGGTCCACGACGCGAGGTAGGTCGCCAGCGCCACGGGCACGACGGTCAGGAAGGCGGGCACGCCGTCCTTCACCAGCCCGCCGAGCAGCCACTGCCGCACCCCGGCAGCCCGACGCGCCCCGACGTCCCACAGCACCGTCATCAGGCCGAAGACCACGACGAAGTACAGACCCGACCACTTGGTGCCGCAGCACAGCCCGAGGCACAGCGCGGCCAGCAGCCGCCACGGCCGCCACCCGAGGGACGGGCCGGTGCCGTTGAGCCGCCCGCCGCCGCCGACCCGAGCGCGGGCCACCACCACCGCCAGACGCTCGCGCGCGTGGTCGCGGTCGACCAGCAGCGCCCCGAACGCCGCGAGCGCCCAGAACATCACGAACAGGTCGAGCAGCCCGGTGCGGCTGTGCACGAAGTGGTGCCCGTCGAACGCGAGCAGCAGCGCCGCGATGCAGCCCAGCAGCGTGGAGCCGAGCAGCCGCCGCGCGATCCGCCCGATCATCAGGATCGACAACGTGCCGCACAGGGCCACCGTGAAGCGCCAGCCGAACGAGCTCGTCTGGCCGAACAGCTGCTCGCCGGCGGCGATCATCCACTTGCCCACCGGCGGGTGGACGACGAAGTCCGCGCTCTTGCCCCACACGTCCGTCGTGCCGCTGGTGAAGAGCCGGTCGGGCGTCGTGCCGAGGCTCGGCGCCACCGACCGCTCGTAGCCGTAGTCGAGGAACGACGAGCCCTGCTTGACGTAGTAGGTCTCGTCGAACACCAGCTGGTGCGGCCGTCCGAGGTGCCAGAACCGGAAGAACCCGCCGACCGCTGCGATCGCGAGCGGACCCACCCAGCCCCACAGCGCGGACGTCGGCCGCCGCCCCAGCAGGTGGGTGCGCAGCCGGGCGTCGAGCTGGGCGCTCGGCGGCGCGGCGGTGGTCACCGCGCCATCGTAGGCAGCGCCTATCGTCAGGGCATGGATCTGGGTCTGCGCGGAGCCCGCGCCGTCGTCACCGGGGCCAGCCGCGGCCTCGGCCTCGCCATCGCCGACTCGCTCGCGGCCGAAGGGGCGGACGTCGCCCTCTTCGCCCGCGGAGCGGAGGGCCTCGCCGCCGCCGCCCTCCAGGTGGCGCGGCACGGCACCCGGGTCGTCACGCGTCGCGTCGACGTCACCGACCACGGGGCGCTCGCCACGGCCGTCGACGAGGTGGCCGACGAGCTCGGCGGCCTCGACCGGCTGGTGGCCAACGCCGGGGGCACCGTGGGCGGCAACCTGCTCGACAGCACGCCGGCCGACTTCACCGCGACCTTCGAGCTGAATGCCGGGCACGCCGCTGCCCTGGTGCACGCGGGCTACGTCCACCTCGTGCGCGCCGGGGGCGGGGCCGTCGTCCTGGTCACCAGCATCACCGGCTCACGGGTCGCACCGCGCACCACCTACGCCGTGGCCAAGGCGGCAGAGATCCACCTCGCCCGCGTCCTCGCCGACGAGCTGGCGGGAGACGGCATCCGGGTCAACGCGGTGAGCCCGGGCAGCATCTTGTTCGAGGGCGGTGGGTGGGACGCGTTGCGTCTGGACGACCCCGAGGCCTTCGGGCGCTTCGAGCAGGGCGAGTTCCCCTGGGGCCGGCTCGGCCGGGCCGACGAGGTGGCCGACGTCGTCACCTTCCTGCTCTCGGAGCGCGCCACCTGGGTCACCGGTGCGGACGTCGTCGTCGACGGCGCGCAGCACCGGGCCAGCGCCCGCCGGTTCGGCTCCTCGTGAGCGGGCTGCTCGTGCTCGCCGGCACGCCGATCGGTGACGTGACCGACGCCCCGCCGCGGCTGGTGGCCGCCCTGCGCGACGCCGACGTCGTCGCCGCCGAGGACACCCGGCGGCTGCACCGGTTGACCCAGACGCTCGACGTCCAGCCGTCGGGCCGGGTGGTCAGCTACCACGAGCACAACGAGCAGCGGCGCACGCCCGAGCTCGTCGAGCAGCTGGTCGGCGGCGCGACCGTGGTCGTCGTCACGGACGCCGGCATGCCGTCGGTCTCGGACCCCGGCTACCGGCTCGTGGCCGCGGCGGTCGACGCCGGCGTGCGCGTCACGGCCGTGCCCGGCCCGAGCGCCGTGCTCACCGCCCTGGCCCTGAGCGGGTTGCCGGTCGACCGGTTCTGCTTCGAGGGCTTCCTGCCGCGCAAGCCGGGCGAGCGCTCGCGGACCGTCGCCGAGCTGGCCGCCGAGCGCCGCACGCTGGTGTTCTTCGAGGCCCCGCACCGGCTCGCCGCCGCCCTGGGCGCGCTGGCCGAGGGCTTCGGCGCCGACCGCCGGGCCGCCGTGTGCCGCGAGCTGACGAAGACGTACGAGGAGGTCGTGCGGGCGCCGCTCGGCGACCTCGTGCGCTGGGCCGAGGACGGCGAGGTGCGCGGGGAGATCACGGTGGTGGTCGAGGGCGCCGCGCCGCCGGCGGACGCCACCCCCGAGCAGCTCGTCGCCCAGGTGCAGCAACGGGTGGCCGACGGGGTGCGGCTCAAGGAGGCCGTGGCCGAGGTGGCGACGGCGCACGGCACCAGCAAGCGCGAGCTGTACGACGCCGTCCTCGCCGCCCGAGCCTGACTAGCCTGGGGCGATGGAGTTCCGTCGCATCCCGGGCCTGCCGCCGTACGTGTTCACGATCATCGACGGCCTGAAGGTCGAGGCGCGCCGGGCCGGCCGCGACGTCATCGACCTCGGCTTCGGCAACCCCGACATCCCGTCGCCGGAGATCGCCGTCGAGAAGCTGGCCGAGGCCGCGCACAACGCGCGCAACCACCGCTACTCCTCCTCGCGCGGCATCCCGAAGCTGCGCCAGGCCGTGGCCGGCCTCTACCGTCGCCGGTTCGGCGTCGAGCTCGACCCCGAGACCGAGGTCATCAGCACCATCGGCGCCAAGGAGGGCTTCAGCCACCTGATGTGGGTGCTGCTGCAGCCCGGCGACGCGGCGCTCGTGCCCTCGCCGTCGTACCCGATCCACATCTGGGGCCCGTACTTCGCCGGCGCCGACGCGCGGCAGGTCGGCGTCGGGCCGGGGCAGGACTTCGTCGAGAACGTCATGGAGGCCTGGGAGTACGGCTGGCCCAAGCCGCGCGTCGTCGTCCTGTCCTTCCCGCACAACCCGACGACGGCGACGGTCGAGTTGGCCGACCTGCAGCGGCTGGTCGACTGGGCCCGCGAGCGCGACGTCGTCCTGGTGCACGACTTCGCCTACGCCGAGACGGCGTTCGACGGCTGGGTGCCGCCGTCGATCCTGCAGTGCGAGGGCGGGCGGGACGTCGCGGTCGAGCTCTACTCGATGACCAAGTCGTTCTCGATGGCCGGCTGGCGGGTGGCGTTCCTGGTCGGCAACCGCGAGGTCGTGGGCGCCCTGGCCAAGCTGAAGAGCTACCTCGACTACGGCACCTTCCAGCCGATCCAGATCGCGGCGACGGTGACGCTCGACGAGGCGGTCGACTACCCGGCCGAGGTCAACGCGGTCTACCAGCGCCGCCGCGACGCGCTGTGCGACGGGCTCGACCGCGCGGGCTGGGGCATCGAGCGGCCGCGCGGCACGATGTTCGCCTGGGCGCCGATCCCGGAGCCCTACCGCGACATGGGGTCGATCGAGTTCGCGACGCACCTCGTGCGCGAGTGCGACGTCGCGGTCAGCCCCGGCGTCGGCTTCGGCGCGCAGGGCGACGGCTACGTGCGGTTCGCGCTGATCGAGAACGAGCAGCGCATCGCCCAGGCGGCGCGCCAGCTCAAGCGTGGGCTCACGCGTCTGGGGTGAGGCCCTTCTGCGGGTAGACCGTCTCGCGCCGCTCGAGCATCTCGACGAACTGCGCGATGCGTCGGGCGCGCGTCTCGGGCTTCTTGGCCTGCCCGACCCGGTGCAGCACCGCGAACCGGTTGGTGCGGTTGAGCAGGCCGAACACCTCGGTGGCCACGGGGCTCGCCGCCACCGCCGCCGCGAGGTCGTCGGGCACCTCGGCCGTGGCCGGGCCGACGTAGGCGGCGTCCCAGCGCCCGTCGGCCTTGGCGGCGTCGACGGCGGCCAGCCCGGCGGGCTGCATCAGCCCGGCCTCGGTGAGCCGGCCGACGGTGGCGACGTTCTTCTGCGACCAGATGCTGCGCGGGCGTCGCGGGGTGAACCGCTGGTACCAGACCGTCTCGTCGCCCTTGCGCGACTGCCCGTCGATCCAGCCGTAGCAGAGCGCCTCGGTGACCGCGGACTCCCAGCGCACGGAGGTGGGCACGACGGCCTTGCCCTTGCCGAGCACCAGCCACACGCCGGGGGAGGTGGCGTGGTGCTCGTGCAGCCAGGCGCGCCACGCAGCCGGGTCGGGCAGCAGCAGGTCGGGCAGGTCGTCGGCCATGGACCTGACGCTAGCCAGCACCGCCGACAGCCGGGCGCATCGTCGTGATGTGCTCGATCACGGCTGTGGTCGAGATCGACGGGGTGCGCTCGAGGTAGACCACCTCGCACACGTCGGACAGGTGGTCGAACTTCCCGGCCCAGTCGTCACCCATCACCAGCACGTCGGCGCCGTGCTGCACGACGTACTCGCGCTTGAGCTCGAGCGACTCCTCGACGAACACCTCGTCGACGCAGCGCAGGTTCGCCACCAGCTCGCAGCGCTCCTCCTGGCTGAAGACCGCGTTGCGCGCCTTCTTCGAGAAGTTCAGCGCGTCCGACGACACCCCGACCACCAGCCGGTCGCCGCGCTCGCGCGAGCGCTGCAGGATGCGCAGGTGCCCGACGTGCAGGACGTCGAAGGTCCCGAAGGTGATCACCGTGGTCATGCGGCCGGCCCTCTCTCGCGGTCGCGCCAGCCTAGCCACGGGACCCCCGCGATCACGGGGAAGCGGGCGTCGACAGCACGCAGAAGGCGTTGCCCTCCGGGTCGGCCATGACCTCCCACGGGACGTCGCCCTGCCCGACGTCGAGCGGCGCCGCCCCCAGGGCGAGCAGCCGCGACACCTCCTCGCCCTGCGGGCTGCCGGGCCGCGGCCGGACGTCGAGGTGCAGCCGGTCGAGCCCGGACGGCGGCTCGGCCACCGGGTACAGCTCGAGGAAGACGCCGTCGGGCGACCGCAGCGCGACCAGCCCGGTGTCGTGCCGCTCCCACCCGGTCGCCTCGCGGTAGAACGCCAGCAGGGCCTCGGGGTCGACGGCCTGGACGACGACCGCTGCCACCGCGCCGGCCGTGTACTCGGGCCGCGGCTCGAGCACGCAGAACGGCGTGCCCTCGGGGTCGCGCAGGACGGTCCACGGCACCGGCCCGACGTCCACCCGCGTCGCGCCGGCGTGCACGAGCCGCAGCACGGTGTCGTGGTGGTGCTGGTGGTCGCGCGTGCGCAGGTCGAGGTGCACGCGCCCGCGGGCCGGCCCGAGGTCGGGCACCGGCACGAAGACCAGTCGCAGGTGCGGGTCGCCGGCCGGCGGGTCCAGGTCGACCTCGTGCTCGTCGCGGTAGGACTCCGACCAGCCCAGCGCGTGCGCCCACCAGGCGGCCTGCGCGTCGACGTCCACCGCGTTCCACACCACGTGCTCGAACGCGGTGCTCATGGCTGCCGCCCCGCGCCCAGCACCGCCTCGGCCTCGACCTCGACGAGCAGCCGCCGGTCGATCAGCGCCTGCACCTCGACCATCGTCGAGACCGGCCGGACGTCGGCGAACACCTCGCCGTGCGCCCGGCCGACGTCCGACCAGCAGGCGATGTCGGTGACGTACATGCGGGTGCGGACGACGTCCGCCGGGCTCGCCCCGACCTCGGCCAGCGCGGCCACGACCCGGCGCAGCGCCTCGCGGGTCTGGGCGTAGGCGTCGTCGCCGCCGACCGGTGGCCCGTCGGGCGTGCTCGCCGTCGTCCCCGCGACCCAGACGTGGTCGCCGACGCGCACCGCGCGGCTGTAGCCGACGACGGACTCCCAGGACGCGCCGGACGAGACGTTCTGCCGCTGCGGCCCGGCCGCCGGCTCCGCTGCTGGCTCGCTCATGGCCCGACGCTACTGCCGCGGACAAACCGCTGGCGCCCCCTCACTAGGCTTGGGGCATGAGCCACGTCCTGTCCGCCGTCGCCTGGCCGTACGCCAACGGTCCGCGCCACATCGGCCACGTGGCCGGTTTCGGCGTCCCGTCCGACGTCTTCAGCCGGTACATGCGGATGTGCGGGCACGACGTCCTGATGGTCAGCGGCACCGACGAGCACGGCACGCCGATCCTGGTGCAGGCCGAGGCCGAGGGCGTCTCGCCGCAGGAGCTCGCCGACCGCTACAACCGGCGGATCGTCGAGGACCTCGCCGCGCTCGGGCTGACCTACGACCTGTTCACCCGGACGACGACCCGCAACCACGCCGCCGTGGCCCAGGAGCTGTTCCGGGGCGTGCAGCGCAACGGGTACATGGTCGAGCAGACCACCCGCGGCGCCATCTCGCCGTCGACCGGTCGCACCCTGCCCGACCGCTTCATCGAGGGCACCTGCCCGATCTGCGGCTACGACGGCGCGCGCGGCGACCAGTGCGACAACTGCGGCAACCAGCTCGACCCGACCGACCTGATCGAGCCGCGCAGCAAGATCAACGGCGAGACGCCGGAGTTCGTCGAGACCCAGCACTTCTTCCTCGACCTGCCCGCCCTGGCCGAGGCGCTGGGGGCCTGGCTGGACGAGCGCGAGGCGACCGGCACGTGGCGGCCGAACGTCATCAAGTTCAGCAAGAACCTCGTCGAGGACCTGCGGCCGCGCGCCATGACCCGCGACCTGGACTGGGGCATCCTCGTGCCGGGCTGGGAGGACCAGCCCACCAAGCGCCTCTACGTCTGGTTCGACGCGGTCATCGGGTACCTTTCGGCGTCCGTCGAGTGGGCGCGGCGCACCGGCGACCCGGACGCCTGGCGTGCCTGGTGGAACGACCCCGAGGCCCTGTCGTACTACTTCATGGGCAAGGACAACATCACGTTCCACGCCCAGATCTGGCCGGCCGAGCTGCTGGGCTACAACGGCAAGGGCGACAAGGGTGGCGAGCCCGGCGAGTACGGCGAGCTCAACCTGCCGAGCGAGGTCGTCAGCAGCGAGTTCCTCACCATGGAGAGCCGCAAGTTCTCGTCCAGCCGCGGCGTCGTCATCTACGTCCACGAGTTCCTGCAGCGCTACCAGCCGGACGCCCTGCGCTACTTCCTCACCGCTGCCGGCCCCGAGACCAACGACACCGACTTCACCTGGGCCGAGTTCGTGCGCCGCACCAACGACGAGCTCGTCGCCGGGTGGGGCAACCTCGTCAACCGCACGGCCAACCTGGTGCACAAGAACTTCGGCGAGATCCCGCCCGCCGGCGAGCTGACGGACGACGACCGCGCGCTGCTCGCGACGACGTCCGCCGCGTTCGACGCCGTGGGGGAGCTGCTCGGGACCCACCGGATGAAGCAGGCGCTGGCCGAGGCGATGCGCGTCGTGTCGGCGGTCAACACCTACCTGTCGGACCAGACGCCGTGGAAGCTCAAGGAGGACCGCGAGCGCATGGGCACGGTGCTGCACGTGGCGGTGCAGGCGATCAGCGACTGCCGCACGCTGCTGTCGCCGTTCCTGCCGTTCAGCGCGCAGACGGTGCACGAGGTCTTCGGCGGCACGGGCGTCGTCTCGCCGATGCCCGAGATCCGCGAGGTCGACGACCTCGACGGCGGGGCGCCGTACCCGGTGCTGATGGGCGACTACAGCGGCTTCCCGCGGTGGGAGTCGGTGCCGGTCGAGGTCGGCGCGACGGTCGGGCCGCCGGTGCCCGTCTTCACCAAGCTCGACCCGTCGGTGGTCGACGAGGAGCTGGCCCGGCTGGGCGGCAGCGGCTCGTGAGCGAGCGGGCCGAGCTGCCGCCGACCCCGGACCCGCTGCCCCTGCCGGTCGTCGACAACCACACCCACCTCGACATCGGCGGCTCGACGCGCGACAGCTGGCCCGACCACGACGAGGTCGAGGTCGACGACGACGCGCTCGACGCCCTGCTGCAGCGCGCCGCCGGCGTCAACGTCACCCGGGCGGTGCAGGTCGGCTGCGACCTGCCCAGCGCCCGCTGGACCGTGCGGCTCGTCGACCGCCAGCCCCGCCTCCTCGGTGCGGTGGCCCTGCACCCCAACGAGGCCCCGCGACTGGCCGAGGTCGGGCAGCTCGACGCCGCGATCGACGAGATCGCCTCTCTCGCAGCGCATCCACGGGTGCGGTGCATCGGCGAGACCGGCCTGGACTACTTCCGCACCGGGCCTGACGGCCAGGCCGTGCAGCAGGAGTCGTTCCGGCGGCACATCGCCCTCGCCAAGGAGCTCGACCTCGCGCTGCAGATCCACGACCGCGACGCGCACGACGACGTCCTACGGATCCTGGCGGAGGAGGGAGCGCCGGCGCGCACGGTCTTCCACTGCTTCAGCGGGGACGTCGCGATGGCCCGCCGCGCGGTCGACGCCGGCTACTTCCTGTCGTTCGCGGGGACGGTGACGTTCAAGAACGCGCAGGGCCTGCGCGACGCGCTGGCCGTCACGCCGCTCGACCGTCTGCAGGTCGAGACCGACGCGCCGTACCTCACGCCGACCCCGTACCGCGGACGGCCGAACGCCAGCTACCTGGTGCCGCACACGGTGCGCGCCATGGCGCAGGTGCTGGCGGTCGACGTCCCGGCGCTGTGCCGCGCGCTCGACGCCACCGCCGAGCACCTCTACGGCCCCTGGGGCTGAACCGCGTCCAGGTGTCGGACCTCCCGGACATGGGGTAAGTGTTCGGGAGGAAACTGGCACTCCGGACGGCGAGAGGGGGCAGACGCGTGGACGGCGGACGACGGCAGAACGGCACCGCGTACGCGCTGCTGGCCCCGAGCCTGTTCGGCGTGGCGGTCTTCCTCGTGCTGCCGGTCCTCGTCGTCACCTGGCTCTCGTTCCACCGCTGGAACCTCATCTCGCCGGTCGCGCCGGCCGGGCTCGACAACTGGCGCGCGGTGCTGGGCGACAGCGCCTTCTACCGGTCGCTGGGCATCACCGCGGTGTTCGTCCTCGCCGTCATCCCGCTGCAGACCGCGCTCGGCCTGCTTGGCGCGAGCCTGCTGACCCGGGGGCTGCGGGGGTCGGCGGCCTTCCGCGTGGTCTACGTGCTGCCGTGGATCTGCGCGCCGCTGGTGCTCGGCGTCGTCTGGCGCTGGGTGCTGGCCCCCACGGACGGTGCGCTCAACACCCTGCTGCACCAACGGGTCGAGTGGCTGGCCGACCCCCAGCTGGCCCTGCCGTCCGTGGTCGCGGTGACGGTGTGGACCCAGGTCGGCTACGTCACGCTGTTCTTCACCGCGGGGTTGCAGGCGATCCCGACGCACCTGCTCGAGGCCGCGCGCATGGACGGCGCCGGGGCGTGGCAGTCCTTCTGGCGCATCAAGCTCCCGCTGCTGCGCCCGACCATGTTCTTCGTCCTGGTCACCGGCGTCATCAGCAGCTTCCAGGTCTTCGACTCGATCTACGCGCTCACGCCGCAGGGCGGACCGCAGGGCGTCACCGACGTCATCGCCGGCCGCATCTACTACCAGGCGTTCCAGTCGCGCGACATCGGCACCGCCTCGGTGATGGCGTTGCTGCTGCTCGTCCTGCTCGTCGTCATCACGCTGGCCCAGCAGCGGTGGTTCGCCCGCCGCACGACGTACGACCTGTCGACGTGATCGCGTCATGACCACCGCCCTCGACCGACGTCCGCCCCGCGCGCTGCGCGGCACGGTGGCCGGCGACGTCGCCGCCTACGCGCTGCTGGTGGTGTGCGCCGTCGTCACCCTCGCGCCGTTCCTGCTCAGCCTGATGACGGCCGTGAAGTCGCCGAAGCAGTTCGCGGCCGAGCCGGCGCTGTCGCTGCCGCACCCGGTGACGTTCTCGAACTTCAGCACGCTGTTCGGCGGGCAGTACGACTTCGTGACGCCCGTCGCCGTCACGGTGCAGGTCGTCGTGGTGATCCTGGTGTGCCAGCTGACCTTCTCGGTGCTGGCGGCGTTCGCGTTCGCGCGGCTGCAGTTCCGCGGCCGCGACACGCTCTTCTGGGTCTACCTGGCGACGTTGATGGTGCCGCAGGTCGTCACGATCATCCCGCTGTACGCGATGTTCGCGGCGGCCGGTCTGCGCAACACCTTCTGGGCCCTGGTGCTGCCCCAGGTGTTCGGGTCGCCCTACGCGATCTTCCTGCTGCGCGAGTACTTCCGCGCGATCCCGCAGGACCTCGTCGACGCCGCCCGCCTCGACGGGTGCAGCACGCTGCAGCTGCTGCGGCACGTGGTCGTGCCGGTCAGCCGTCCCATCCTCGCGACGCTCGCGGTCATCACCGTGGTGTCGCACTGGAACAACTTCCTGTGGCCGCTGGTCATCACCAGCGGCCCGACGTGGCAGACGCTCACGCTGGCCACGGCCAACCTCCAGTCGCAGTACAACGGCAACTGGACCCTCGTCATGGCGGCCACCACGGTCGCCCTCGTCCCGCTGGTGGTCGTCTTCCTGGTGTTCCAGCGGCACGTCGTCCGGTCGATCACCATCACCGGGTTCAAGTGAGAGGTCGTCGCATGAGATCACGCTCCGCCGTCCTGCCCGTCCTGGCCGTCGTCGCGCTGGCCGCGGCCGCCTGCTCGCCGTCGTCGTCCGGCGACGGCGACACGAAGAGCGCGGGTGGGAAGACCACCGTCACCGTGCGGATCTGGGACGACCAGGTGCAGAAGGCCTACGAGAAGTCGTTCGCCGCCTTCACCCAGCAGCACCCCGACATCACGGTGAAGATCAACCTGGTGCCCTACGCGGACTACTTCACCAAGCTGCCGCTGGACGTCAGCAGCGGCGACGTCGACGACATCTTCTGGATCAACTCCTCGCCCTTCGGCCAGCTCGCCGACAGCGGCGCCCTCGTGGACGTCGGCAGCGCGCTGCCCGACGAGAAGGCCGGCTTCGTGCAGGCCGCCGTCGACCAGTACTCCCGCAACGGCAAGCTGTGGGGCGTGCCGGCGCTCACCGACGGCCGCACCGTCGTCTACTACAACAAGAAGCTGGTCGAGGCGGCCGGCGTCGACCCGTCGGACCTGACCTGGAACCCGACCGACCCGGCGTCCGACACCTACCTGGCCGCGGCCAAGAAGCTGACCAAGGACTCCAGTGGCAAGACCGCCGACCAGCCCGGCTTCGACGGCCGCAAGCTCGCGCAGTACGGCACCAACGTCGCCAACGACCTAGGCGCGATCTACTACAACTTCATCGGCTCGAACGGCGGGAAGTTCCAGGCGGACGACGGCAGCTTCGTCTTCGCCCAGGACGCGAAGAGCGCGCAGGCGCTGGGCTACCTGGTCAAGCTCATCAACACCGACCACGTCGCGCCGTCGGCCGCGGACACCAACGACAACGGCGACTTCAGCCGCGACAAGTTCCTGCAGGGCAAGCTGGCGCTGTTCGAGTCGGGCACCTACAACCTCAAGAACGTCGCCGACGGCGCGGACTTCGACTGGGGCATCGCGCCGATGCCCGCCGGGCCGGCCGGCCGGGTGAGCGTCGTCAACAGCGTCGTGGCGGCGGGGTCGGCGAAGTCGAAGCACCCGCAGCAGACGCTCGAGGTGCTGAAGTGGCTGGGGTCGAAGGAGGGCGCGTCGTTCGTCGGCGAGTCCGGCAGCGCGCTGCCCGCCGTCACCGCGGCCCAGCAGTCGTACTACGACTTCTGGAAGAAGGAGCAGGTCGACACCGCGCAGTTCGGCGAGGCCAGCGGCACCGACACCATCGAGGCGCCGTTCGGGCCGAAGTTCCTCGACGCCAACAACGCGTACAACCCGGTGTTCAAGGAGGTCTTCGCCGGTCGCACGCCGGTCGCGACCGGGCTGAAGAAGGCCGAGGACGCGGCGAACGCCGCGATCAAGTAGGTCCGGCCCGGCTCAGCGCGCGACGATCAGGGCGCGCAGCTCAGGGTGCGCCTGCTCGTAGCCCGCGAGCAGCTGCTCGGCGACCCGCGCCGAGTCGACGAGCGGGTGCACGACCAGCGCGCGCAGGGCGGCGTCGCGCGACCCGGTGGCCGTTGCCTCCAGCACCGCGTCCTCGACCGCCCGCAGCGAGCTCACCAGCCCGAGCTGGTGGGCGTCGAGGTCGGCGGCCGGGTGCGGGTGCACCCCCGCGCCGTCCACGCGGGTGGGCACCTCGACGACCGCGTCGTCGGGCAGCTGGCGCAGCGCGCCGCCGTTGCGGACGTCGACCACCAGCTCGGCGGGCTCGCCCGTGGTGACCGCGCGCATCACGGCGAGCGCCACCTGCTCGTACCCGCCACCGGCGAGGTCGGCCTCGTCCCGCTCCTCGCCCTCGGTGCGCGCCTCGGCCAGGTAGCCCTCCTCGCGCTCGCGGCGGGCCGCCTCCCAGCGGTCGAGCGCGCCGTCCGGGTCGGCCGCGAGCGCGGGGTAGAGGGCGTCCTGCTGGTCGCGCAGCACCTCGCCGCGGGTGGCGTCGGCCGCGGTCATGGCAGCGAGCGCCTCGCGCTGCGCGTAGTAGTAGAAGAGGTACTCGTTCGGCACAGAACCGAGCAGCCGCAGCAGGTCCGGGCCGAACAGTCGACCCTCCTCGAACGACGCCAGCGCGGCGTCGTCCGCGAGCAGCCGGGGCAGGTGGTCGACGCCGTCGACCTCGAGGGCGCGCAGCCAGCCGAGGTGGTTGAGCCCGGCGTAGCCCGAGCGCACGGCGTCCGGGTCGAGCCCGGCGGCCAGCGCGGCCCGGCGCACCAGCCCGGACGGCGAGTCGCAGATCCCGACGACGCGCTCGCCCAGCACGTCCTGCATCGCCCGGGTCACCGGGCCCGCCGGGTTGGTGAAGTTCACGACCCACGCGGACGGCGAGAGGTCGGCCAGGCGGCGCGCCACCCGCACCGCCTCGGGCACGGTGCGCAGCGCGTAGGCGACGCCGCCGGCTCCCGTGGTCTCCTGCCCGATCACGCCGAGCCGCAGCGCCACCCGCTCGTCGGCCACCCGCCCGGACGTCGACCCGACCCGGATCGCCGAGAAGACGACGTCCGTGCCGCGCAGCGCGTCGTCGAGGTCCGACGCGACGCGCACCGCCGGACCGAGCGCGGGGTCGCCCAGGCCGGCCACGACGTTGGCGATCGCCCTGAGCCGCAACCGGTCCGTGTCGTGCAGCACCACCTCGTCGACGACGCCCCGGGCCGACGGCGCCCGCAGGGCTCGTACGACCAGCGGCACCCGCGAGCCGCCACCACCTAGGATCGTCAGACGCACAGCCCGCATCCTGCCCCACCGGCCCGGAGAGGACGCGTGATGGAGCCCGACGGCAGCCGCCCCGCGCCCGCCCCCGGCCCGGCCGGCGGCTCGACGTCCGAGGGCTTCGACCTGCTGCTGGCCGGCACGGTCTTCTTCGACCTGATCTTCACCGGGCTGCCGGAACGGCCGGCCACCGGCACCGAGGTGTGGGCCGAGGGGATGGGGTCGTGCCCGGGCGGCGTCGCGAACGTCGCGATCGCGGCCAGCCGGCTCGGCCTGCGCACGTCGCTGGCCGCGGCCTTCGGCGACGACTCGTACGGCGACTTCAACTGGACGACGCTGCACCAGCAGGAGGGTGTCGACCTGTCGCGGTCCAAGCGCTACGACGGCTGGCACTCGCCGGTGACGGTCTCGATGTCGGTCGACCGCGACCGCTCGATGGTCTCGCACGGGCACGCGCCGCCCGAGGACGCCAGCACCATGATCGGCGACCCGCCGCCGGCCCGGGCGGCCCTGGTCGACCTCGCGCCCCAGCTCGAGCCCTGGGCGCGCAAGGCCGCCGACCAGGGGACGCTGCTGTTCGCCGACACCGGCTGGGACCCCACGGGTGAGTGGTCGAGCGACACCCTCGCCCAGCTCGAGCACTACCACGCGTTCCTGCCCAACAGCGTCGAGGCGATGGCCTACACCCGCACCGACGACCCGTGGGCGGCGCTGTACGCGCTGGCCGACCGGGTGCCGATCGCGGTGGTGACGGCCGGGGCGCACGGCGCGCTCGCCGTCGACTCCACGACCGGGGAGGAGGAGTGGGTGCCGGCGCTGCCGGTGACCCCGCTCGACCCCACCGGCGCGGGCGACGTCTTCGCCGCCGCCTTCGTCACCGGCACGCTCGCCGGCTGGCCGCTGGCCGACCGGCTGGGCCTGGCCAACCTGACCGCGGCGCTCGCGGTGCAGCAGTTCGGCGGCTCGCTCGCGGCACCGGGCTGGGGCGACGTCGCGGACTGGTGGCACCTCACCGAGCAGCGCGCCACCGGCGCCCCCTCGCAGTGGTTGCGGCGCTACGCGTTCCTCGCCGACGTCGTCCACGACGTGCCGGGGGCAGCCGTGCGGCGGGCCAGCGCGACGATCGGGCGCCAGTCGGACGCCCAGCGGGCCCGGGCGCGCTCGCGCAAGGCGTCGCGACACGGCAAACCCGCAGGTCAGGGCGGTGCGTTTGGCCTCCCGTGACGAGTTCGTTACCCTCGGACGCTGTTGGCCGTGGTCGGGGAAGACCTCGGGCAGCACGCACGTGGGGGTGCGTCCTTCGGACGCGCCCCTTCTTCATGTGCGTGCACCACGCCCGAGACCGTGCCCGGGTGCTTCTAGGTCTGGACCACCGTGATCTCACGCTCCACCCGCCTGATCGTCCAGGGGCTCACGCTCGGCACGCTCGTCGCCGGCACCGTGGCCTTCGCGAGCTTCGACAAGAGCGTCGACCTCGTCGTCGACGGCAAGCACCAGACGGTGCACGCCTTCGGTGACACCGTCGGCGACGTCCTGGCCAGCGAGGGCATCACCGTCGGCGGCCACGACATCGTGTCGCCGTCCGCCTCCTCCCCGGTGCAGGACGGCACCGACGTCGTCGTCCGCTACGGCCGCCAGCTGACCGTCACGATCGACGGCCACCAGCGCGAGTACTGGACGACGGCGCTAAGCGTCGACGACGCCCTGGCCCAGCTGGGGCTGCGCGCCGACAGCGCGCGCCTGTCGGTGTCGCGCTCGCTGCCGCTCGGCCGGCAGGGCCTCGACCTGGCGATGGACACCCGCAAGGACGTCACGCTGGTCGTCGGCGGCAAGAAGGCCGCCCGCACCACCTACTCCGCCACCGTCGGGCAGCTGCTCGACGAGGTCGGCGTGCGCCCGGGGCAGCTCGACAAGCTCAACGCCCCGCTGTCGCGGCCGCTGACCGACGGCGCGACCGTGCGCCTCGACCGCGTGCTGAAGAAGAAGATCACCTCGACCCGTGCGGTCGCCTTCAGCACGACGTCCACGAAGGACGCCAAGCTCGACAAGGGCACCACCAAGGTCACGACCCACGGCAAGCCCGGCACCGCCCGGGTCACCTACGTGCTGACCTACGTCAACGGCAAGGTCACCACCAAGACGCTGCTCACCCGCGTCGTCGTCACCAAGCCGGTCACCCAGGTGCAGACCGTCGGCACCAAGGAGGCGCCGGTGGGCGACCTGCCCAGCGGCGGCGACGGTCTGAACTGGGCCGCGCTGGCGCAGTGCGAGTCCGGCGGCAACCCGCGTGCCGTGAACCCGGCCGGCTACTACGGGCTGTACCAGTTCTCGCTGGCCACCTGGCACGGCGTGGGCGGGTCGGGCAACCCGATCGACGCCTCGCCGGCCGAGCAGCTCAAGCGCGCGAAGATCCTCTTCGCGCGCGGCGGTGCGGGGCAGTGGGGCTGCGGCGCCCACCTGTACGACTGACGCGTTCCCCCTGACCTCCCGCCCCTTTCCGCCGCCAGGGCCGCTTTGCGCCGGGCGAGCCGCTGCTGGGTGGCGCAGAGCGGCCTGGGTGGCGCAAAGGGGGGCCGCTGGTCTGGGAAGGTGGGGCGGTGAGCGGTGACGGGTTGCTGGGGGGCGGGGACGTCCGGGCGCTGGCGCAGGCGCTCGACCTGCGGCCGACCAAGCAGCGCGGCCAGAACTTCGTGGTCGACGCCAACACGGTGCGGCGCATCGTGCGTGCCGCCGAGGTCGGTCCGGACGACGTCGTCGTCGAGGTCGGCCCGGGCCTGGGGTCGCTGACGCTCGCCCTGCTGGACGTCGTCGACCGCGTCGTCGCCGTCGAGCTCGACCCGCTGCTGGCCGGCGCCCTGCCCGCCACGGTGCAGGCCCGTCGTCCGGACCGCGCCGACCGGCTCGACGTCGTCCTCGCCGACGCGATGCGGGTCGACGCGCTGCCCGGCCCGCCGCCCACCGCGCTGGTCGCCAACCTGCCCTACAACGTCTCGGTGCCCGTGCTGCTGCACCTGCTCGAGCTGCTGCCGTCGCTGCGCAGCGTGCTGGTGATGGTGCAGGCCGAGGTGGCCGAGCGGCTCGCGGCGGCGCCGGGCAGCAAGGTCTACGGCGTGCCCAGCGTCAAGGCCGCCTGGTACGGCGAGGTCACCCGCGCCGGGCACGTCGGCCGCGCGGTCTTCTGGCCGGTGCCCAACGTCGACAGCGGGCTGGT
Organism: Angustibacter peucedani; assembly: GCF_054779595.1. Lineage (NCBI taxonomy): Bacteria > Bacillati > Actinomycetota > Actinomycetes > Kineosporiales > Kineosporiaceae > Angustibacter > Angustibacter peucedani. The sequence goes on along the minus strand of NZ_BAAGXY010000030.1, from coordinate 39,695 downwards.
GCGGCTGGTCCGCCGTCCGCCGCGCGAGACCCGGGCCGGCCGGGCCGCGGTGTTCGCCGCCGTCGACGCCGCGTTCGCCCAGCGCCGCAAGACGTTGCGGGCCGCGCTGGCCGGCTGGGCCGGCTCGGCGCAGCAGGCCGAGGAGGTGCTGCGCGCGGCCAGGATCGACCCGCGCACGCGCGGCGAGCAGCTGGACGTCGACGGGTTCGTCGCGCTCGCCGATGCGCGGGCGGCGCTGGCCCTCACCTAGGGTGGGCGCATGTCGGGCGAGCGGAAGGAGAGCGTCAGCGTCCGTGCGCCCGCCAAGATCAACCTGCACCTGTCCGTGGGTGCGGTCGGCGACGACGGCTTCCACCCGGTCGGCACCGTCTACCACGCGGTCAGCCTGTTCGACGACCTCACCGCGACGCCCACCGACGAGGGCATCACGCTCGAGGTCACGGGCGACCACACCGAGGGCGTGCCCCTCGACGACACCAACCTCGCGGTGCGCGCCGCCCGGCTCGTGGCCCGGCGCGGCGGCGTGCAGACCGGCATGCACCTGCTGCTGCACAAGGGGATCCCGGTCGCCGGCGGCATGGCGGGCGGCTCGGCGGATGCCGCGGCCGCGCTCGTCGCGTGCGACGCCGCGTGGCGCACCTGCCTCGACCGCACCGAGCTGGTCGAGCTCGCGGCCGAGCTCGGCTCCGACGTCGCGTTCGCCCTCTACGGCGGCACCGCGATCGGCTCGGGCCGGGGCGAGCAGATCACGCCGGCGCTCGCCCGCGGCCAGTACCACTGGGTGCTGGCGCTGAGCGACGAGGGCCTGTCGACCCCGGCCGTGTACGCCGAGTACGACCGGCTCACCGCCTCGCGCGCGCTGGCCGAGCCGCGGGTCGACGACGACGTCATGCAGGCGCTGCGGTCCGGCGACGCGGTGGCCCTGGGCCATGCGTTGCACAACGACCTGCAGCGCGCGGCCTGCTCGCTGCGGCCCGACCTGGGCGACGTCCTGGACGTCGGTCTCGAGTACGGCGCGCTGGGCGGGCTGGTCAGCGGCTCCGGGCCGACCGTGGCCTTCCTGGTGCGCGACCACGAGCACGCGCTCGACCTGTCGGTGGCGCTGACGGCGTCGGGTGCGTGCCAGGTCGTCAAGCGCGCCCACGGACCGGTGCACGGCGCGCGGGTCGGCGACCTGCCCCGGCTGGGCTGACCATGCCCGCCGGTCCGGTCAACCTGGTCAACCTGGAGCGCGCCCGCCTCGCCTTCGGCACCCGCGTGCTGCTGGACGACGTCTCGCTCGGTGTCGCCGCGGGCGACCGCGTCGGCGTCGTGGGTCGCAACGGCGGGGGCAAGACCACGCTGCTGCGCGTGCTGGCCGGGCGCCAGGACGTCGACTCCGGCCGCGTGACGCACACCGGCGGGCTGCGGGTGGCGGTGCTCGGCCAGGACGACGAGCTCGACCCGGCCGCGACGGTGCGGCACTGCGTCGTGGGCGACCGAGCCGACCACGAGTGGGCCGGCGACGCCCGAGCGCGGGACGTCGTCAGCGGCCTGCTCGGCGGGCTGGACGCCGCTGCCGTCGGCGGGCTGGACGCCGTGGTCGGCCCGATGTCCGGCGGCGAGCGCCGGCGGGTGGCGCTGGCCCGGCACCTGGTCGACGACCCCGACCTGCTGCTGCTCGACGAGCCGACGAACCACCTGGACGTCGAGGGCGTCGACTGGCTCGCGCGGCACCTCGCGGCCCGTCGTCCGTCGTCCGCGCTGGTCGCCATCACGCACGACCGCTGGTTCCTGGATGCCATGGCCACCGCCACCTGGGAGGTGCACGACGGCGCGGTCGACGCCTACGACGGCGGCTACGCGGCCTACGTGCTGGCCCGGGCCGAGCGCGCCCGGCTGGCCGCCACGACCGAGGAGCGGCGGCAGAACCTGCTGCGCAAGGAGCTCGCCTGGCTGCACCGCGGCCCGCCGGCGCGCACCAGCAAGCCGCGCTTCCGCATCGACGCCGCCAACGCGCTCATCGCCGACGTGCCGCCCCCGCGCGACGACGTCGAGCTGGTGCGGTTCGCGACCACGCGCCTCGGCAAGGACGTCGTCGACCTCGAGGGCGTGTCGCTGCGCCTCGGCGAGCGCCTGCTGCTGGACGACGTCACCTGGCTGCTCGGGCCGGGCGACCGGGTCGGGCTGGTCGGCGTCAACGGCTCGGGCAAGTCGAGCCTGCTGCGGGTCGTGAGCGGCGAGCTGGCGCCGACGTCCGGGCGCGTCCGCACCGGCAGGACCGTACGGATGGCCGTGCTGACCCAGGAGGTGCGCGAGCTCGAGCCGCTCGCCGAGCGCAAGGTCGTGCAGGCGGTTGCCGACGTGCGCGAGGTGACCCGGCTGGGCGACCGCGAGGTCACGGCCTCGCAGCTGGCCGAGCGGCTGGGTTTCACCGGCGCGCGCCAGCAGTCGCTGGTTAAGGAGCTCTCGGGCGGCGAGCGCCGACGGCTGCAGCTGCTGCGGCTGCTGATGGACGAGCCCAACGTGCTGCTGCTCGACGAGCCGACGAACGACCTGGACGTCGACACCCTCACCGCGCTCGAGGACCTGCTCGACGGCTGGGCCGGCACCCTCGTCGTCGTCTCGCACGACCGGTACGCCCTCGAGCGCATGTGCACCCGCCAGCTGGCCCTGCTCGGCGACGGCAGGCTGCGCGACCTGCCGGGCGGCGTCGACGAGTACCTCGCCCTCCGCGCCGCCAGCCCCGTTGCGTCCGAAGCACCGGCCGCAATCGCGACCAGATCTTCCGACGCAAGGGGTGGGGGTGGCGCGGGGGCGTCGCCGGCCGAGCAGCGGGCCGCGCGCAAGGAGATGGCGCGGCTCGAGCGGCAGGTCGAGCGGCTCGAGCGGCAGATCGCCCAGCTGCACGCCGACCTCGCGGCGCAGGCCACCGACCACGTCGCGGTCGCCGAGCTCGACGAGCGGCTGCGGGCGGTGCGGGCCGAGCGCGACGAGACCGAGGGGCAGTGGCTGGCCGCGGCCGAGGCGGCGGGCTGACCGCGACCTCGTGAACTCCCCGGCGCCGGGACCGCCCGGGGCACTAGGCTCGCCGCTCGTGACGACTACCGGGGGCGTGCGGGTCGACGTCGAGTGGGGACTGTCCGGCGCGCGGCGCTTCACCGACGGCCCGGACCGCGCGGACGTGGTGGTCGTCGTCGACGTCCTGTCGTTCTCGACGTCCGTGACGGTGGCGTGCGAGCGCGGTGCGCGCGTGTGGCCGCACCCTGGGGGCGAGCCCGCGCACGAGCTGGCCCGCTCGATCGAGGCGCTGCTCGCCGGCACCCGCTCGCACACGGGCGGGCCGTCGCTCTCGCCGAAGTCGCTGCTCGACCTGCCGGAGGGCACGCGCCTCGTGCTGCCGTCGCCGAACGGCTCGTCGATCTCGCACGTGCTGATGGCCTCGCCGGCGCTCGTGCTCGTGGGGTGCCTGCGCAACGCCACCGCCGCCGCCGGACGCGTCGCGGCGCAGTCGAAGCAGCTGCTCGACGAGCGCGGCGAGGGTGCCGTCGTCCGGGTCGCCGTCGTGCCCGCCGGCGAGCGTTGGGCCGACGGCTCGCTGCGCGTCGCCTACGAGGACCACGTCGGGGCCGGCGCGGTCGTGTCCCGGCTGCTCGGTCTGCTGCCGGACGTCGAGCTGTCGCCCGAGGCGCGGGTGGCCGCGGCGGCTTTCGAGCGCCGCGAGCCGCTGGCCGACGTGCCGTCCGGCCGCGAGCTGGTCGAGCGCGGCTTCGCGGACGACGTCGTGCTGGCCGAGCAGGTCGACGCCTCGGACGTCGTCCCCGTGCTGCGCGACGGCTCGTTCAGCGCCCGCCAGGGCTAGGCCGACGGCCCCGAGCGCGCGTCGAACGGCAGCACCAGCCGGCGCAGCAGCGCGGCGAGGGCGTCGCGGTCGGCGGCGTCGAGCTCGGCCAGCAGGTCGTGCTCGCGGGCCAGCAGGCCGGCGAACGCGTCGTCGACCGTGGAGCGCCCGGCCGGCGTCAGCCGCACGATGACGCCGCGGCGGTCGCGCGGGTCGGGCAGCCGCTGCACCAGCCCGCGCGCGGTGAGCCGGTCGACCCGGTTCGTCATGGTGCCGCTGGTGACCAGCGTCTGCGTGACGAGCTGGCCGGGGGACAGCTCGTAGGGCGAGCCCGCGCGGCGCAGCGCCGACAGGACGTCGAACTCCCAGCTCTCGAGGTCGCGCTCGGCGAACGCCGCGCTGCGGGCGCGGTCGAGGTGGCGGGCCAGCCGCGAGACGCGGGAGAGCACCTCGAGCGGCGCCACGTCGAGGTCCGGGCGCTCGCGCTGCCAGGCGGCGACGATGCGGTCGACCTCGTCGGGTGCGGTGCTCACCCGCGCGAGTCTAGGTGTCGTCAAGCATCTTGACATCGAGAAAGCCGAGGGACGAAGTCTCTTGACGTCGAGATACCTGGGTGCCACGGTGGGCGCATGGTGAGCTGGGACCCCTCGCAGTACGCGCAGTTCGCGGCCGAGCGCGCACGGCCGTTCGACGACCTGGTGGCCCGGGTCGGCGCCACCGACCCGCGCCGCGTCGTCGACCTCGGCTGCGGCGCCGGCGACCTGACCGCCTCGCTGGCCCGCCGCTGGCCGGGCGCGCAGGTGCACGGCGTCGACTCCTCGCCGCAGATGCTCGAGCAGGCGGCGGGCGAGGCCGCGGCCGACGACCTCGGCGGCCGGCTGACCTTCGCCGAGGGCGACCTCGCGGCCTGGACGACGGACGAGCCCGTCGACGTCCTGGTGACCAACGCGGCGCTGCAGTGGGTGCCGCAGCACCTCGACCTGCTGCCGCGGTTCGTCGAGCAGCTGGCGCCCGGCGGGTGGCTCGCTCTGCAGGTGCCGGGCAACTTCGACGCGCCGTCGCACCGGCTGATGCGGGAGGTCGCCGACGAGCCACGCTTCGCGACCCGGCTGCAGGGCGTGCTGCGCGGCACCTGGCCCGTGGCCGCGCCCACCACGTACGCCTCCCTGCTCGCCGACCTCGGCTGCACCGTCGACGCGTGGGAGACGACGTACGCGCAGGTGCTCGACCCCGAGGGACGGTTCGGGGACGACGCCGTGCTGGCCTGGGTGCAGGGCACCGGGCTGCGGCCGGTCACCGACGCCCTGGCCGACGAACCCGACCTGCGGCAGGACTACCTCGACACCTACGCCGCGCGGCTGCGCGCGGCCTACCCGCGGCGGCGCTGGGGCACGCTGCTGCCGTTCCGCCGGGTGTTCTGCGTCGCGCAGAAGGCGGCCGCGGCATGAGCGACGACCTCGTCGTCGGCCTGCACCACGTGCAGGTCAGCTGCCCGGCCGGCAGCGAGGACGCCCTGCGCGCCTTCTACTCCGGCGTCCTCGGCATGGCCGAGATCCCGAAGCCGCCGGTGCTCGCGGCGCGCGGCGGCGTGTGGTTCCGCGCCGGGACGCACGAGCTGCACTGCGGCGTCGAGGAGGGCTTCGTGCCCGCGCGCAAGGCGCACCCGGCGCTCGCGGTCTCGGACGTCGACGCCGCGGCCGAGCGGGTCGCCGCGGCCGGCGGCGCCGTCCGCTGGGACGACGCGATCACCGGGCTGCGGCGCTTCCACACCGACGACCCGGTGGGCAACCGGGTCGAGGTGCAGCAGGCCTGACCTCCCGCCGTCCGCGCTACTTCTTGGCGGGCAGGCTCTTCAGCGTGGGCTTGGCCTCGAGGCCGCTCAGCCCGTTCCAGGCGAGGTTCACCACGTGCGCGGCGACCTCGGCCCGCTTGGGCTTGCGCGCGTCGAGCCACCACTGGCCGGTGAGCGCGATCATCCCGACCAGCATCTGCGCGTACATCGGCGCGTGCTTGGGGTCGAGGTGGCGGCGCTTGAACTCCGCCGCCAGCAGGTGCTCGACCTGGCTGGCGACGTCGCTGATCAGGCTCGAGAAGGTGCCGGTGGCCTGGGCCACGGGGGAGTCGCGCACCAGGATCCGGAAGCCGTCGGTGGAGGTCTCGATGTAGTCGAGCAGCCCCAGCGCGGCCTGCTCGACCAGCGCCCGCGAGCTGCCGCCGCTCGACAGCGCGCCGGTGATCTCGTCGAGCAGCGCCCGGATCTCGCGGTCGACCACGACGGCGTAGAGGCCCTCCTTGCCGCCGAAGTGCTCGTAGACCACGGGCTTGGACACCTCGGCCCGCGCCGCGATCTCCTCGACGCTCGTGCCCTCGAAGCCCTTCTCGGCGAACAGCCGGCGGCCGACGTCCAGCAGCTGCTCGCGGCGCTGCGGGCCCGTCATCCGCGCCCGGGCGGCTCCGGAGCGCCGTCCCGACCCCCGCGACGACGGGCGGCCCGACGCCGCGGCGGCGTCGTCGGGCGGGGTGTCGCGGACGTCGGCGGTGCGCCGGTCGCTGGGCGGGGTCATGGGCCCCATCATGCCCGCCGGTGGCAGGATGGACCGGGTGCGCGGGGCTGGCCCTGCGCCGTTCCGCCCTGGTGTAACGGCAGCACGCGGGCCTTTGGAGCCTTGCAGTCCACGTTCGAATCGTGGGGGCGGAGCGCTGCCCGGCCGCCGTCCGGCCGCGGGCCCGGCGGCGGGTAGCATGCCCGCGTGCCAGATCTGCGCCCGGCCGCTGTCGTCGTCCTCGCGGCGGGCGAGGGAACCCGGATGAAGTCGGCCCTGCCCAAGGTGCTGCACCGCATCGGCGGGCGGTCCCTGCTCGGCCACGCGGTCGCCGCCGCCGAGGCCCTCGACCCCGAGCACCTCGCCGTCGTCGTCCGGCACGGCCGCGACGCCGTCGCCGCGCACGTCGCCGAGATCAGCCCGCGCGCCGTCGTCGCCGACCAGGACGAGGTCAAGGGCACCGGCCGCGCGGTCGAGTGCGGCCTGGCCGCGCTCCCCGAGCTGAGCGGCACCGTCGTCGTCACCTACGGCGACGTCCCGCTGCTCGAGGCGGCCACGCTCGCCGAGCTGGTCGAGGTGCACGCGGCCGCCGGCAACGCCGTCACCGTGCTCACCTCGGTGCTCGACGACCCCAAGGCCTACGGCCGGGTCGTGCGCGACGCCGACGGGGCGGTCGCCGCGATCGTCGAGCTCAAGGACGCCGACGAGGCCACCGCCGCGATCCGCGAGATCAACTCCGGCATCTACGCCTTCGACGCCGACGTGCTGCGCAGCGCGCTGGCCGAGGTGACCACCGACAACGCGCAGGGCGAGAAGTACCTGACCGACGTCCTGGCGATCGCCCGCGGGGCCGGACGCCGGGTCGGCGCCCACCCGATGGACGACGTCTGGCAGACCGAGGGCGTCAACGACCGGGTGCAGCTGGCCGAGCTCGGCGCCGAGCTCAACCGCCGGGTCGTGCAGCGCTGGATGCGCGAGGGCGTCACGGTCGTCGACCCGGCCACCACCTGGGTCGACGTCCAGGTCGACCTGGCCCGCGACGTCACGCTGCTGCCCGGCACCCAGCTGCACGGCGCCACCCGTCTCGCCGAGGGTGCCACGGTCGGGCCCGACACCACGCTCACCGACGTCGAGGTCGGCGCGGGCGCGAGCGTCGTCCGCACGCACGGCAGCGGGGCGGTCGTCGCGGCCGGCGCCACCGTCGGGCCGTTCGCCTACCTGCGCCCCGGCACGCGGCTCGGCGAGGGCGGCAAGATCGGCACGTTCGTCGAGACCAAGAACGCCGACATCGGCGCGGGCTCGAAGGTGCCGCACCTGTCGTACGTCGGGGACGCCACCATCGGCGTGGGCACGAACATCGGCGCGGCGTCCGTCTTCGTCAACTACGACGGCGTCACCAAGTCGCGGACGACGGTCGGCGACCACTGCCGCACCGGCTCGGACAACATGTTCGTCGCGCCGGTGACCGTCGGGGACGGCGCGTACTCGGGCGCGGGCACGGTGATCCGCAAGGACGTGCCGCCGGGGGCGCTCGCGCTGAACGTCGCGCCGCAGCGCAACGTCGAGGGCTGGACGCTGAGCAAGCGCGCCGGCACGGCGTCGGCCGAGGCGGCGGCCAAGGCCCTGGGTCAGACCGAGCACGACCAGCCCACCGAAGGGAACGCCCCGGCATGACCGGCATCACGACCACCGGCGAGAAGCGGCTCGTCCTGATCAGCGGCCGCGGCTACCCCGAGCTGGCCGAGGAGGTCGCCCGCGAGCTGGGGGTCGAGCTCGTCGACACCACGGCGTACGACTTCGCCAACGGCGAGATCTACGTGCGGTTCCAGGAGAGCCTGCGCGGCTGCGACGCCTTCGTGATCCAGAGCCACACCTCGCCGATCAACCAGTGGGTGATGGAGCAGCTGATCATGACCGACGCCCTCAAGCGCGCGTCAGCCAAGCGGATCAGCTGCGTGATGCCGTTCTACGGCTACGCCCGCCAGGACAAGAAGCACCGCGGCCGCGAGCCGATCTCGGCCCGGCTGATGGCCGACCTGTTCAAGACGGCCGGCGCCGACCGGCTGATCTGCGTCGACCTGCACGCCGCGCAGATCCAGGGCTACTTCGACGGCCCGGTCGACCACCTGTGGGCGCTGCCGCTGCTGGCCCAGTACGTCGGCTCGCGGGTCGACCGCTCGAACCTCACGATCGTCTCGCCGGACGCCGGCCGGGTGCGCGTGGCCGACCAGTGGTCGGACAAGCTGGGCGCCCCGCTGGCCATCATCCACAAGCGGCGCGACCCCTCGGTGCCCAACCAGGTCAAGGTGCACGAGGTCGTCGGCGACGTGAAGGGCCGCACCTGCGTGCTGGTCGACGACATGATCGACACCGCGGGCACGATCTGCCAGGCGGCCGAGGCGCTGTTCGACAACGGCGCGGCCGACGTCATCGTCACGGCCACGCACGCGGTGCTCAGCGGCCCGGCGGTCGACCGGCTGCGCGAGAGCCGGATCAGCGAGGTCATCGTCACCAACACGCTGCCGATCCCCGAGGAGCGGCAGTTCCCGCAGCTCACGGTGCTCTCGATCGCCCCGCTGGTCGCCCGCGCGATCCGCGAGGTCTTCGACGACGGCTCGGTCACCAGCCTGTTCGACGGCAACGCCTGACCCGATTTCACCGCTGCCCGGGACGACGGGTAACATCGTCGGGTTGCCTCGGCGAGGGACGACGCACGACGGGCCGCTCCGGCGGTGCTGCTCGGCCGTCCGTGATCGACGCGGCGCCCGATGGGCGTCCTTCGTGCTGCGCCCCGCGTCGAGGCCCCGCCTCCGCCCCGCCGTACGAGATCCCGCATAGGAGCACCGCCATGGCCGACCTGACCCTGAACGCCGAGACCCGCACCGAGTTCGGCAAGGGTGCCGCCCGCCGCATCCGCCGCGCGCACCAGATCCCCGCGGTCATGTACGGCCACGGCACCGAGCCCGTGCACATCACGCTGCCGGGCCACGACACGCTGCTCGCGCTGAAGAACCCCAACGCGCTGCTGACGATCGTCGTCGACGGCAAGGAGCAGCTCGCCCTGGCCAAGGACGTGCAGCGCGACCCGATCCGCCCGGTCATCGAGCACATCGACCTGGTCGTCGTCCGCAAGGGCGAGAAGGTCACCGTCGACGTCCCGGTGCACGTGGTCGGCGAGGCCGCGGCCGAGACCGTGGTCACCGTCGAAAGCCAGGCCCTGCAGCTCGAGGTCGCCGCGACCTCGATCCCCGAGAACGTCGAGGTCTCGGTCGAGGGCCTCGAGCCCGGCAGCCAGATCCACGCCTCCGACGTCACGCTGCCCGCTGGCGCCACCCTGGTCACCGACGCCGAGGCGCTGGTCGTCAACGTCACCGCGCAGGTCACCGCCGAGGCGCTCGAGGCCGAGCTCGCCGAGGCCGAGGCCGAGGCCGGCATCGAGCACGACGCGCCCGAGGGCGACGAGGCCGCCGAGGGCGACGAGGCCGCCGAGGGCGACGCCGACGCCGAGGCCCCCGCGGCCGCCGAGGCCTCCGACAAGGAGTGACGACCTCCGACACCTGGTTGCTGGTCGGGCTCGGGAACCCCGGGCCCGGCTACGCCGGGAACCGGCACAACGTCGGCGCCATGGTGCTCGACGTGCTCGGCGCGCGCCTGGGCGGCTCGTTCAAGAGCCACAAGGCGCGCGCCGCCGTGCTGGAGGGCCGGCTCGGCGTGCTGCCCGGGGGAGCACCCGGCCCGCGCGCGGTGCTGGCCAAGCCGTCGTCCTGGATGAACGAGTCGGGCGGACCGGTCAGCGCGCTGGCGCAGTTCTTCAAGACCGACCCCGCGCACCTGGTGGTCGTGCACGACGAGCTCGACATCCCCTACGGCGAGATCCGGGCCAAGCTCGGCGGCGGCGAGGGCGGCCACAACGGGCTGCGCTCGATCAGCCGCTCGCTCGGCACCAAGGACTACCTGCGGGTGCGGGTCGGCGTGGGCCGCCCGCCCGGGCGGATGGACCCGGCCGACTTCGTGCTGCGCGACTTCGGCACGACCGAGCGCAAGGACCTCGAGATCACCCTCGAGGACGCCGCGGACTGCGCCGAGATGCTCGTCGAGCAGGGGCTGCTGGCGACCCAGCAGCGCTTCCACGCGCCGTCTCCCTGACACCGGGTCGTCATCCGGCGGACGACGTCACGTCACGTTGCCGACTGGTGACTGTCATGTAACAGTCCGTGACCGAAGTCGGGCAATCGTGCGGTGCCGGACCCCCAATTTCGGGGTTCCCCCGCGACGCCCGCACGCCGCGTACTACGTTCAGTCACGTCGGAAAGGGGTATCTCCGACGTCGGGGAACGGCAACCGGTCACACGGGGTGGGGCATGACGACGTACGACGAGCCGTACGGCACGGAGACGGACGAGGACAGCTGGACCTCGCCCGCCGCTGACCGCCGCTCGCCGACCGTCACGATGCGCGTTTCGTGGGCCTCCAAGCAGCCGTACGTCGTCCCCCAGCCGTTGATCCCGCCGCAGGGCGGCGACGAGCACCCGCAGTTCGACCCGGTCGCCCGCGCCAGCCGGCGCCGGCAGCGCTGGGCCCGGCCGTGGACCACGCGGGCGGCCCTCGGCGACGCGCTCGTCGCGTTCTCGGTCTTTCTCGTCACGAGCGTCTCGTTGGGCACTCCCCCCGGAGCGGCGCGGTTGGTCGTGGACGTCGGGGCGGCCTTGCTCGCTGCCGGCGTGTGGTGCGTGACCTTGTGGTCCGTCCGGGCTTACGACAGCCGGCGCATCGGCCAGGGACCCGATGAGTTCGGCATGGTCGGGCGCGCCGCCCTGATCTGGGTCTGCCTGCTGGGCCTGCTGTCGTTCGCGTTCCGGCTGGGCCTGCCTCGCCGCTTGGTCCTCGTCGCCATCCCCGTCGTCGCCCTGATGACCGCTCTGTACCGCTACACGTTGCGGCGCAGGCTCTACGCCGACCGCGCGCGGGGGCACGCGCTGGCCCGCACGCTCGTCGTCGGGACCCCGTCTGCCGTGGACGACGTGGTCGGCGACCTCGCGACCGTGCCGTACCACGGGTATAAGGTCGTGGGTGCGTGCGTCCCGCTGGTCATGAGCGACACCGACCTCATGGGTGAGATCTCGGTGCTCGGTGGGTTGTCCGACATCCCCCAGGTGGTGATCGACAACGAGGTGGACGTCGTCATCGTCGCAGGATCTGGTTTGTCCGCCTCGTCGCTGCGCCGTCTCTCGTGGGCGCTCGAGCGCACGGGCGCCGACCTGGTGGTCGACCCGGGCCTGGTCGAGGTGACTGGTCCGCGCCTGCACATGCGACCCGCTGCCGGCCTGTCGTTGCTCCACGTCGAGTCCCCGGACCAGCACCAGGGTCGCGTGATGGCCAAGACGCTGCTGGACCGCAGCCTCGGTCTGGCGATGTTCCTCGTGGCGCTGCCGATCATCGCCGCCGGCGCAGCGGCCGTCCGCCTCACCAGCCGCGGTCCGGCCTTCTTCGCGCAGGAGCGCATCGGCCTGGACGGACGAGCCTTCAAGTTCTGGAAGTTGCGCTCCATGGTCAACGACGCGGAGTCGCAGCGACTGGCCCTGCTGGAGAAGAGCGACCGCGACGGCCTGATGTTCAAGATGCACGCCGACCCCCGCATCACGCGAGTCGGCAGGTTCCTGCGCCGCTTCTCCCTGGACGAGCTGCCGCAGCTGTGGAACGTCGTCCGCGGCGACATGTCGCTGGTCGGACCCCGGCCCCCGCTGCGCGTCGAGTACGACAGCTACCACGACGCCGTCCACCGCCGTCTGCGCGTCAAGCCGGGCCTGACCGGCCTGTGGCAGGTCAGCGGCCGAGCGGACCTGTCGTGGGAGGAGTCGGTGCGCCTCGACCTGCGCTACGTCGACAACTGGTCGGTGTCGCTCGACCTGCAGATCCTGTGGAAGACCCTGCGAGCAGTGCTTCGCGGCTCCGGTGCCTACTGACGTGCTCTCCTCGCAGCAGGTCGCACCACCCCGCTCGTACCGCGCGGCCGTCGCCCGGCTGGGGGCCGCCCAGAAGCCGAAGTCCTCGACGCCTGCGTACCTGTTGTACGTCAACCGCAAGCTGGGGGGACGCGCCGCAGCGGTCGGCCACGTCCTGGGCCTGACGCCGAACCAGATGACCGCAGCGAGCGCGTTCGTCTCGGCGCTCGGGATCGCCGTCCTCGCTGCCGTCGAGCCGACGTGGTGGGTCGGCGTCCTCGTGAGCGCGCTGCTGCTCCTGGGCTATGCGCTGGACTCCGCCGACGGCCAGCTCGCCCGGCTGCGTGGTGGCGGCTCGCCAGCGGGCGGCTGGCTCGACCACGTGACGGACACCGCCAAGACGTCCGCGCTGCACGGCGCGGTGCTGCTGACCCTGTTGCGTGCGCACCCGGACCGCACTTGGGTGCTGCTGCTGCCCCTGGCCTTCCTGGTCGTGACGATGACGACCTTCTTCGGGCTGATGCAGCGCGACGCGCTGCTGCCAGGCTCGGCGACGCGGCGCGAGGAGTCGTCCCGTCGTGCTCTCCTGAGATCGATCGCGTTGCTGCCCACCGACTTCGGCGTGCTGGCCCTGTGCTTCGTCCTGCTCGGTTCGCCCACGTCCTTCCTCGTCGGGTACTCCCTGCTGCTGCTCTCGACGGCGCTGTTCGGCGCCCGCGCGCTGCGCCGCGCCTTCGTCGCACTTCGCGACGCCTGAGCCGGCGGCTGCCTTGCGTGACCGGTTGTCACGCAGCGCGACAGTTGGCCTCCGTAAGTCGCTCAATTTCGGCAACTGCCCGTCACGATCTTTATCTGCACCGTACGTTCGCTCCAGCCGCCAGTGACTGAGCGTGCTGAAGCGTCGAGCTCCGGCCTGCGGGGCCGGGACCAAGGAGAACCAGAATGAAGGCAACTAGACTCGCAGCGGGGGTGGTCGCCGGCGTGCTTGCCACGGCCGGGCTCGTCGTCCTGCCGGGCTCGGCGGCGTTCGCGCAGCAGTCCACCGTGTCCGGTGCCGTCGCCGCCTCGTGGCAGACGAACAGCACCGTGTGGGCCATCGCAGCCGCCAACAACGTCGTCTACGTCGGCGGCGACTTCACCAGCGTGCGGCCGCCTGGCGCGGTCTCAGGCACCGGCGAGGTGTCTCGGTCGCGGCTGGCGGCGTTCAACGCCACGACCGGTGCCCTGATCACGACGTTCAACCACGCCTTCAACGGCTCGGTGCGCTCGCTGGCCTTCTCGCCCGACAAGGCGACGCTGTACGTCGGCGGCGACTTCACGACCGCTGACGGCGTGGCGCGCAGCCGGGTCGCGGCCTACACGGTCGCGGGCAACGGCACGCTCACGTCGTGGGCGCCGAACCCGGACGGCCGGGTGGCCGGCATCGCGGTCAGCTCCGCCAACGTCTACCTGGCCGGCGGCTTCGGCCGCATCGGCACCACGCCGCGTCGTCTCATCGCCTCGCTGAGCCCGACCACCGGCGCCATCCGCACGCAGTTCGCGCCCAACTTCGACAACTCGTTGTACGGGCTCGACCTCAACGCGGCGGGTGACCGGCTCTACGTCGCGGGCGCCTTCAACAGCCTCAACGGCGACACCACGAAGCACGGCGCCGTCCCGCTGGACCCGACGACCGGTGACCCGATGTCGTTCCCTGCCGGCACCGTCATCCCGGTGCACTCCGACGCCTGCGACTCGGTGATCCGCGCGATCACCCACGACGCGAACGGCTCGTACTTCGCGGCTGAAGGCACCGGCGGCGGCTGCTTCGACGGCACGTTCGGTGCGAACAACGACGGCAGCCTGAAGTGGATCAGCCGGTGCCTGGGGGCGACCCAGGGCATCGCCGTGGTCAACGGCGAGCTCTTCGCAGGCTCCCACGCCCACGACTGCACCGCGGACCAGGGCTTCGACCCCGACGCCTTCCCGGAGGTCGGCTGGAGCAAGGGCCTGTCCCGGCACTTGACCAGCCGCAGTGCGGTCGACGGCAAGGTCGGTGCATGGTCGCCCAACACCAACGGTGGTCCCAACGGCGCCGGTCTTGGCCCGCGCGTGCTGGCCACCGACGGCTCGCAGGTCTTCGTCGGCGGCGAGTTCACCCACGTGAACGGCTCGCCGCAGCAGGGCTTCGCCCGCTTCGCGTCCAACCAGGACGCAGCTCCGGCGCGTCCGGCGGCCCCGCGCGCGGTCGTGCGGCCGGACGGCAAGGTGAGCGTCTTCGTCAACACCCCGCTCGACACCGACGACAAGGACCTCACCGTCCGGTTCTACCGCGACGGCGCGAGCTCCCCGTTCGCGACGCAGGACGTGCACGCCATGTTCTGGCGCAACCCGATCGCCAAGGTCGAGGACAACGGCCTGGTCCTGGGCTCGTCGCACACCTACACGGTGGACGTGGTGGGGAAGAACGGCACCGCCGTGTCACCCAAGTCGTCCGCATCCAACCGGATCACCGTCGCGACGTCGGCCGGCGCGTACTCCGACAGCGTGAACGCCGACAACCCGAGCCTGTTCTGGCGACTCGGCGAGAACGCCGGATCGACCATCGCGGCGGACTCCGGCGCCGCGCTGAACCCGGGCGAGGTGAAGGGCACGACGACCTTCGGCCAAGCCGGAGCGAACGCCGGTGACACCGCCGCGAACTTCGACGGCTCGACGGCCAACGTCGTCACCCAGACGGCGATCCCCGGCCCGACGACCTACTCGGTGGAGGCGTGGTTCAAGACGACCACCACCACCGGCGGGAAGATCATCGGTTTCGGCAACAACCGCACCGCCCTGGACTTCGGCGGCAACACGACCCAGTCCGGCGCCTACGACCGCAACGTCTACATGCTCAACGACGGGCGGATCCGGTTCGGCAGCTACGACGGCGGCTTCAACGTCGTGACGAGCAGCACCGCCTTCAACGACGGCCAGTGGCACCAAGTCGTGGGCACGCAGGGCGCGGCCGGCACCACGCTGTACGTCGACGGCGCCCGGCTCGCCCGGAACGGCAACCCGAACAACCAGGGCTACGACGGCTACTGGCGTGTCGGCGGTGACAACCTGGGGGCCTGGCCGGACCAGCCCTCGAGCAACTTCTTCACCGGCACGATCGACGACGTCGCGGTGTATCCGTCGGCGCTGTCGCTGGCCCGGGTCCAGGCGCACTACACCGCCTCGGGCCGCACAGCACCTCCCGGGCCGCCCGTGCCGTCCGACACGTACGGCGCGGCGGTCGTCCACAACGACCCGCTGTACTACTGGCGGCTCGACGAGACGTCGGGCGCCACGGCCAACGACAGCTCGGGCAACCAGGAGAACGGCATCTACGTCGGCGGCCCGACGCAGGGCCGGCCCAGCGCCATCGGCGGCTTCGGGACGTCGGTCGGGTTCGACGGCTCCGACGACAACGTCGCGTCGGGCACCGCTACCTCGGTCGGCAGCACCTTCAGCACCGAGGCGTGGTTCCGGTCGCAGCCCGGCACCGGCGGCGGCAAGATCGTCGGCTTCGGCAACCAGCAGACGGGGTACAGCAGCAACTACGACAAGCACACGTACCTCAGCGACGACGGCCGAGTCATCTTCGGCGTCTGGAACGGGAACGCGGACGTCCTGGTCTCCAACCCGGGGTACAACGACGGCCAGTGGCACCACGTCGTGTCGACGCAGAGCTCGGCAGGCATGCGGCTCTACATCGACGACCACCTGATCGGCTCGAACGGCATCACCACCAACCAGGGGTATGGCGGCTACTGGCGCGTGGGCGGCGACACCCTCGGCTGGCCCTTCCAGGGCTCGTCGAAGTACTTCCAGGGTGACGTGGACGACGTCGCGATCTACGCCTCGGCGTTGACCGCGAACGACGTCGACGACCACTACCGCGCCAGCGGTCGCAGCGGCCCGGACACGGTGGCGCCCTCCGCGTCCATCACCTCTCCGGCCGACGGCGCGGCGATCCCCACCGGCGCCACGCCGGTGACGGTCGACGCCTCGGACAACGTCGGCGTGACCTCGGTCGAGGTCTTCGTGGACGGCAGCTCGGTCGGCACGGACTCCAGCGCGCCGTACTCGGTGAGCTGGAACGCCACTCCTGGTTCGCACCAGGTCGTGGCGAAGGCCACCGACGCCGCCGGCAACGTCGGGACGTCGAGCACCGTGACGGTCACCGCCACGGCGCCCGACACGACCGACCCGACGGTCGCCATCACCTCGCCGGCGGATGGTGCATCCGTCTACGGGCCGGTCACCGTCGCGGCCGACGCCTCTGACGACACGGCCGTCACCTCGGTAACGTTCCGGGTCGACGGGACGTCGATCGGCACCGACACCTCGGCGCCGTACACGGCGGCGTGGGGCGCGACCGACGTGGGTTCGCACACGCTGACGGCGACCGCCGTCGACGCGGCCGGCAACTCGTCCACGTCGACGGTGCACGTAACCGTCCCGGCGGACACCACGGCCCCGTCGGCACCGTCCGGCCTCACGTCGTCCGACGTGTCCCAGACGTCGGTGAAGCTGTCGTGGACGGCCTCGACCGACGACCGCGGCGTCACCGGCTACCGGGTGGTGCGGAACGGCACGGTGCTCCCCGGCACCGTGACGGGCCTGACCTTCACCGACTCGGGTCTGGCAGCCGGCACCGCGTACACCTACACGGTGCGGGCGGTCGACGCGGCCGGCAACGTCAGCGACGACAGCAACACGGTGTCGGTGACGACGACGGCGGCGACGCCGGTGGTCTTCACCGACGACTGGAACCGCCCGGACGGCAACGGCTGGGGGGCGAGCTGGACGGTCGGCTCGGCCAGCGGCACCGTCGTCACCAGCGGCGCCACCGGCCGGCTGACGTTCGAGGACATCGCCAACTCCTACGCCCGGGCGCAGCTCACCGGCCTGTCGGCCCGGACCGACACCGAGACGCTGCTGTCGTTCCGCTGGGACCAGACGACGGCGCTGTCGTACCTCAACGTCTACACCCGCGGCTCGGGCGGCTGGCAGAACGCCTACCGCCCGCGCACCGGGGTGGGCCTGCAGCTCTCGTCCACCTCCCGCACGGTGACGGCCCAGCAGAACGTCAACGGCACGACGACCAACCTGCTGAGCACCACCAACGCCCAGACGCTGACCACGGCCAAGCAGTGGCTGCGGCTGCGGGTGGACGGCGGCACGCTGCAGTACCGCATCTGGACGGACGGGGACGCCGAGCCGGCCGCCTGGACCGCCACGGTGACCGGTGTCCCGTCGGGCGCGGGTCAGGTCTTCGTCTCCGCCGTGCGCGGCACGTCGAACACCGGGGCCAAGGCGGTCTCGTTGGACGACCTGAGCATCACGGACCTCAACCCGTGACGCACCGCCGGCGCTAGCCGGCGCCCGAGAAGGGGCCCCCGGACGACGTCCGGGGGCCCCTTCTCATCGCTGTGAGTGATCTTCGGAGAGCGGTGAGTGAGAGGTGTCGGCTTCCGGGTGATCTGTGCTCCACAGATCCGCCGATCCGCCTGTGCGGCAAGGAAACCGTCCCTACGCTGATCTCGACACAGGACCCGTGCGCGTCGCACCTGAAGGACAAGTAGGCAGCATGCGAATCTCCCGCCCCCTCACCGCGACGAGCGTGTTCGTGGCCGCGCTGGCGTCGACCGTCCTGGGCCTCTCGGCCCCGGCCACGATCGCTGCGGCGGCCACGCCGACGCCGACGCGCAACGGCTCCACCGCGGCCCGGGCCGCCGCCTCCTGCTGGGAGATCGTGCAGGACAACCCCGGCAGCCCCAGCGGCGTCTACTGGCTGCAGACCCCTCAGCTCGTCGCGCCGGCGCAGTTCTACTGCGACATGACGACCGACGGCGGCGGCTGGGTCCTTGTCGGCCGCGGCCGCGAGGGCTGGACCTTCGACTACGAGGGCCAGGGCCTGACCAGCACGCTGCGCAACACCCCGTCCGGGACCGCGGCGTTCACGCCGGCCGCCCTGCCGGCGCGGACGGTCGACGCCCTGCTGGGCGGCGGCCGGGTCGACGCGCTGGCCGACGGCGTGCGGCTGCGCCGCGCGACGAACGCGACCGGCACGACCTACCAGGAAGGGCGGCTGTTCTTCAGCAACCGCAAGTCCTGGACCTGGGCGATGGGTGGCGGCGCTCTGCTGTCGAAGGTGAAGATCGACGGCGCGACCCTGAGCGGAGGCAACACGCAGAACTGGGGCACCAACACCTCGTACTCGCGCATCACCACCACCGAGGTGGCGAACCACGGCTACAAGAAGGGCTTCAGCTTCGGCACCAGCATCGCCGGCTCGAACTCCGCGACGACCTACCTGTGGACGCAGACGACCGAGAAGTCGGCGCTGCCGTTCACGCAGATGTTCATGCGTCCGCAGATCCGCAGCTCGCAGCTCGACTACGGCACGATCGGCGCCGACGGCACCGCCGCGTCGACGGTCCGACCTCTGCTCTCGAGCACGACGTCGACGGCCACACCGTGGGGCGTGACCGGCGTCGTCGGCGGCGGCACGGGCGAGCTCAACCTCCAGGTGCAGACGTTCGCCCAGGTCGGCCGCACGATGTACGTCGGTGGCAAGTTCGAGTGGGTGCAGAAGGGTGCCACCCCCGGGCCTGACGAGAAGATCCACCAGTCCTACCTCGCCGGCTTCGACATCGAGACCGGGGAGTGGAAGTCGAGCTTCCTGCCGCAGCTGAACGGCACCGTCTGGGACCTGCAGGCGCTGCCGGACGGCAAGCTCGTCGCGGCGGGCGAGTTCACGAGCGCGAACGGTCTGCCGGACACCCAGCACGTCGTCGAGCTCGACCCGGAGACCGGCGCTGTCGTCGACGGCTGGCGCGCGAACATCACCACGACCTCCACGACCCAGCCGGCCAACGTGCGGGCGTTGGACTACCAGGACGGCTACCTGTACGTCGGTGGTCGCTTCAACCGGGTGAGCGGCGGGACCACCGCCATGACGCCCATCACGCTCAGCAGCATGACGCGGCTGCGCGTCAGCGACGGCAAGCCCGACGGCACCTGGAAGCCGCACGTCGACGGCACCGTGTTCGAGCTGGACGCCTCGTCGCGCGGCGACCGTGTGTACCTGGTCGGCAACTTCAACAACGTCAACTACGTCGCGAGCCCGATGCTCGGCGTGGTCACCACGGCGTCCGGTGCCGCCAACGTGCCGGGCCTGCAGCCCTGGGTCCCCAGCCAGGGCTCGGTGAAGAAGTACCAGCAGACGGTGCTCGAGGTCGGCGACAAGGTCTGGCAGGGCGGCTCGGAGCACATCCTCAGCAGCTACAACCGCGACGACTACACCAAGCTGAGGAGCAACATCACCCGCAGCGGTGGTGACTTCCAGGCCCTCGCCGCGGCTGATGGCGTGGTCTACGGCGCCTGCCACTGCCTGAACTTCAACTACTCGGACACGATCAACTACGGCAGCCCAATCGCCAGCGCGTCCGACGTCAACAACATCAAGTTCATCGGAGCCTGGGACGCCACCACCGGCGACTACATCCCGGACTTCTGGCCCACCGGCCTGAAGGGCGACGGCAGCGACGGCCCCTGGGAGCTCACCTTCGACACGAGCGGGTGCATGTGGTTCGGTGGCGACTTCATCCAGGGGTCGTACCAGTCCACGGGCTACCAGTGGCTCGGCGGCTTCGGCAAGCTCTGCCCTCGCGACTCGACCGCGCCAGGGACGCCGACGGGCGCTGCCGGGACGGCGGACGAGACGGGCGTGAAGCTGACGTGGTCGGCCTCGACCGACAACTCGGGTGCTGCGCCGAAGTACGAGGTGCTCAACGGCGACCGCGTGGTGGCCACCGTGACGTCCCCGAGCTACACGGACGCCACGCCGTCCTACCCGGCGAGGTACTGGGTGCGGGCGGTCGACGCGGAGGGCAACCGGTCGGCGTCCACCGCCGCCGTGACAGTCCAGGCGCCGCCGGCGACCTTCGTGCCCATGGGCTCGACCTGGCGGTGGGTCAACGACGGGGTCGACCGGGGCGCCACGTGGCACGACCCGGGCTACGACGACTCCACCTGGGCTTCGGGCCAGGGGCAGCTCGGGTACGGCGACGGCGACGAGAAGACCCTCATGCCCGTCCCGCCGACGCCGCGGCCGCTGACCTCTTACTTCCGGACGACGTTCACGGTCGACGACCCCAGCCAGTACAGCGACCTGCTGGTCGACCTGGTGCGGGACGACGGCGCGGCCGTCTACGTCAACGGGACCGAGATCGGCCGCGACAACCTGCCGGCCGGGACTCTGACGGTGAACACGTACACGCCGGTGGCCCTGTCGGCGCGCGCCGATGAGACGGCCCAGATCCGCATGACAGCGCAGGCCACCCTTCTCGTGCCGGGCGTCAACACGATCGCGGTCGAGGTGCACCAGGCCGACCGGTCGAGCCCCGACCTCAGCTTCGACCTGCGGCTGTCCGCCGTGTCGAAGTAGCCCGTCCGGCCCCTCCTGGGGGCCCGGAGCACGAGCCATGACCCCGTCCACGCACCGCGTGGGCGGGGTCTTCGGCGTCAATATCGCAGGTCGCCGGTATTTGCCTCCGGGAAGCATAGTCAGATATGACTAGTCCGAACGGGTGAGCAGAAGGGTGTGCTGACGGTGACACGCCGCTGATGTTCGCCCGGATGGGTGAAGCCCGTCCGGTGACAGCCCCCTCACGGGCACCGCCGAACGGGTGGTTGGGCTATAGGGGCTAGTTCGCCGACCCGAAGACTCATGACGAACCAGCGGAGCCACCCGACGCTCCCCGCCCCGACCCCCTGGAGATCGCCATGCCGCGCCACCGCATGGAGCCGCCGCCTTCCGCGGCAGCTCGCCACGTCCTGCCTTCCCGAGTGGTGAAGATCCCGACGCGTCGCGCGCGCACCGCCGCCCTGCTCGCCCCCGTCATGGCGGTGGGTGGCATGGGTATCGCCCTCGCCAGCGCCGCCTCCGCCACCAGCGGCAACCTGGCCGTCAACCCCGGCTTCGAGCAGGGGACGACCGGCTGGTTCGTGGCCACCGGCACCTCGCTCACGCTCGGCGCCGGCCACACCGGTGTGCGGTCGGGCACGGTGACGAACACCTCGGGTGCCGCGAAGACGGTCGCGCTCAACGACCAGAAGAACACCGTCGCCTCGACGAGCAAGGGGCACGTGTACGAGGCGAGCGTCTGGGTGCGCGCGCCCAAGCCGAAGGTGTCGGCCGGCATCCGCCTGATGGAGTACGCCGGCTCGACGCTGCACGGGCAGGACAAGGGCACCGTGTGGCTCACCGACACCGCCTGGCACAAGGTCTCGGTGAAGTACACGGCCGCCACCAGCGGATCCTCGATCGACGTCAACGTGCTGGCCTGGTCGCTCCCGGCTGGTTGGCAGCTGCAGGCCGACGACGTCTCGGTCGTCGACACCACTAGCGCCACGACGCCCGGCCCGACCGCTACGACGACCGCGGCGCCGAAGCCGACGACGTCGACCACCGCGCCGGCGCCGACCACCACGACGACGACCGCGAAGCCCGCGCCGACCACCACGACCACCACGACGACCGCGCCGGCCCCGACGACGACGACCACCACGACGACTGCGCCGGCCCCGACGACGACCACCACGACGACTGCGCCGGCCCCGACCACCACGGTGCCCGCGCCGTCGGGCTGGAAGCTCGCCTGGAGCGACGAGTTCAACGGCTCGACCCTCGACAGCGCCACGTGGAACGTCGAGAACAACTCGACGTACGGCGAGGGCAACCTCGAGATGGCCTGCCTCATGAACCGGCCGCAGAACGTGAGCGTGCAGGGTGGCTACCTGTCGCTCACCGCTCGTCGCGAGACCACGCCGATCAAGTGCGGCAACAACGACAGCCGCTTCCCGAACGGCCGTGACTACACCTCGGGCCACATCACCACCAAGGGCAAGAAGGCCTTCACCTACGGCCGGTTCGAGATCCGGGCCAAGCTGCCCACCAGCAAGGGCGACTCGAAGGGCCTGTGGCCGGCGTTCTGGCTGCGTCCGGAGACCGGCAGCGTCGGGGAGCTCGACGTCATGGAGGCCATCGGCAGCAACGCCACCGGCACCGAGTACAACAAGCTGCACCAGACCATCCACTACGACTACAACGGCACCTACCCGCGCGCCGGCTTCGACGCCACCATGCCGAGCGGGCTGCCGTCGGACGGCTGGCACACCTACACCACCGAGTGGGAGAAGGGTGCGATCCGCTGGTACGTCGACGGCGTGCTGACCTTCCAGCGCACCGCCGCCACGACTCCGTGGATCGACGACGCCTTCAACCGGCCGTTCTACATGCGGCTGAACCTCTCGGTGGGCGGCCGCTGGCCGGGCGCTCCGGAGGACACCACCAAGATGCCGTCCAGCTACGACATCGACTACGTGCGGGTCTACCAGCGCTGAGCTGACCGCGCAGCTCCTGACGACGACCGTCGCGTGCCGCCCCTGGGCAGCGCGCGGCGGTCGTCGTCCGTGTGGCTGGTCGTTGTGTAGAAGCACCGGTCGACGGCCGCGAGCTGACCTACCCTTGTCGGATGAGCACCCAGGACGTCGCGCCGACCGTCGGCACGGGCCGCGCGCCTGCGGCCGGGTCCGCCTCCGAGCCGGATCTCGGGATGCCTGCCGGGGCGGGCGTCGGGTCTGGGCCCGGCCGGCCCCGCCGCGCCTGGTGGGCGGCCGGTGTCGTCGTGGTGCTGCTGGCTCTCGGGTCCGGGTTCGTCTGGCGCGTGGCCGCCGGGCCGGGTGATCCACGCGACATCCCGGGCTGGAACCTGGTGTGGGCCGACGAGTTCACCGGCGATGCGCTCGACCCGCGGCGCTGGAAGGCCGAGGACCACTCGACCTTCGGCGAGGGCAACGGCGAGCTGGCCTGCCTCATGTCGCGCCCGTCGAACGTCGTGCTGGGGGACGGCGTCCTGCGGCTTCGTGCTCTGCGCGAGACGCCGCCGCTGCCGTGCAACGCGGAGGACACCCGGTTCCCGGCCGGTCGTGACTACAGCTCCGCAATGCTCAGCACCAAGGGCCTGGCCAGCTGGACCTACGGGCGGTTCGAGATCCGCGCGAAGCTGCCGACGCAGGCGGGCACCTCGGCCGGGCTCTGGCCCGCCTTCTGGCTGCGCCCGGTGGACGGCGGAGTCGGCGAGCTCGACATCCTCGAGGCCATCGGCAGCGGCGCGGGGAGCACCGAGTCGGACGCCGTCCACCACACCCTCTGGTACGACTACTCTGGCACGCAGCGCAAGCAGAGCACCACTGCCACGTTCCCCCCCGGCACCTCGCCGTCCGACGGCTTCCACGTGTACGCCACCGAGTGGGACAAGGGCGCCATCCGCTTCTTCGTGGACGGACGGTTGACCTTCCAGCGCACCGTTGCGGACACGCCGTGGCTCGGCGACGCCTTCTCGCGACCCTTCTTCATGCGCGTCAACCTGGCCGTCGGCGGAAGCTGGCCAGGCGCTCCGACAGCGACCACGCTGCTGCCGGCCGACTACGCCGTCGACTACGTGCGGGTGTACCAGCGCTGACGGGGGAGCGGGGGGCGACCGGGGGAGGGCTGACCGGGTGACCGACCGTCCTGAACGTCGGACCGCTCAGGACGCTGGACGGTAGGATCAAGGCCTGACGTGGGCGACGAAGGCGAGAGCAGTTCATGAGCGAGGACCGCCGCGGGGAGGCGGGCACCGTGGACTGGCCGACCGTGAGCGTCGTCATCCCCACGGTCGACCGGCCCGCCGAGCTGCGCCGCGCCGTGCTGTCGGTGCTGGGCCAGGACTACCTGGGCCACGTCGAGTGCATCGTCGTCTTCGACGGGACGCCGGTCCGGCTCCCGGACGTGCCGGAGGTGCCGCGGCGCTCGCTGCGCGGGCTGAGCAACACCCGGCGCAAGGGCTTGGCGGGCAACCGCAACACCGGCTACCTCGAGGCCGCCGGCGAGCTCGTGTGCCCCCTGGACGACGACGACGAGTGGCTGCCGGCCAAGCTCACGCGGCAGGTCGAGCTGCTGCGCCAGCACCCGACGGCCAACGTCGCCGGCTCGGGCTTCTACATCCACCACCACGGCCGCGACTTCTTGCGCGAGGGATCGGCACGGCCGCTCCAGCTGCGCGACCTGCTGCTCGACCGGCACATGGAGGTCAACTCCTCGACCTACGTCGTGCGACGCCGCCAGATGCTCGACGACATCGGGCTGATCGACGAGGACCTTCCCGGCGGGTACGCCGAGGACTACGAGTTCCTGCTGCGCGCCGCCCGCACCGGGCCCGTCGTCACCGCGGTCGAGCCGCTCGCGCGCATCTACTGGCACGACAAGTCCTTCTTCACCAGCGACTGGCAGACGATCGACGACGCGCTGCGGCACGTGCTCGACGTGGTGCCGGAGTTCGCAGACGAGCCGCGCGGTGCGGCCCGGCTGCACGGACAGCTGGCCATGGCCAACGCCGCCCTCGGACGTCGGCGCCCCGCCCTTGCGTGGGCTGGCAAGGCGCTGCGGCGGCGGCCTCAGGCCCGTCAGGCATGGGCAGCGGTCGCGGTGGCGAGCGGGCTGGTGAGCGCGGAGCAGGTCGTCGGCCTCGGCCGCCGCCTGGGTCGAGGTGTCTGAGGCCCCCGGCCGGGCGCGGGCCCCCGACCTGCCCACCTGGCCGTTCTACGCGCTGTTCGTCGGGTTCCCCCTCTTCTGGCTGCTCGGCCTGGGCACCTTCGCAGGCACCGTCTGCGCCGTGCCGATGCTCGGCTACCTGTGGGCCCGCGGCCGCGTCCGGCTGCCCCGCGAGATCGTGCCCTGGCTGGTGTTCCTGCTCTGCGCCCTGCTCGCGGTCGTCATGCTGGACTCCCCGCTGCGTCTTATCGGCTTCGGCGTCCGCGTGTCGAACTACCTGGCTGCGACGGTGCTGCTCGTCTACCTCATGAACTGCTCCAGCGAGCGGCTGCCGATGGTCAAGATGGTCGGCGCGATGTGCGCGTTCTTCGCCTTCGTCGTCTTGGGCGGCTGGCTAGGCGTGGTGGCGCCGCACGGCCGGCTCGACACGCCGCTCGCCCACCTGCTGCCCGGCGCGATCACCTCGAACGAGTACGTCACCCAGCTCGTGCGTCCAGCGTTCGCCGAGGTGCAGCAGCCGTACGGTTCGCCGCGCACCTTCGCGCGCCCCTCGGCCCCGTTCGCCTACACCAACGGGTGGGGCGTCAACGTCGCGCTGCTCGTGCCGTTCGCGCTCGCCGGGCTGGCCGCCTTCCGCTTGCGCGGCAAGGTCCTGATGGCCGTCGTGCTGTGCGCTGCGCTCGTGCCGGCGGCGGCCACCCTCAACCGTGGCATGCTCGTCGCGCTGTCGATGGCCGTGCTCTACGTAAGCATCCGCCTGGCGCTGCGCGGCCGGTTCGCGACGCTGCTCGCGATCGTAGCCGTCACCGCCGTCATCGGGACCGTCGTCGTCACCTCGGGCACGTTGTCCCGGCTGCAGGAACGGCTGCACTACAGCCAGACCAACGTCGGCCGGCTCACGATCTACGGCGAGGCCTGGCACGGCGCCCTGGAGTCCCCGCTGCTGGGCAACGGCGCCCCGCGGCCGTCGCAGACGCTCGACATCTCGATCGGCACCCAGGGCCAGATCTGGAACGTCATGTTCAGCTACGGGCTGGTGGCGCTCGCCGGCTGGCTGCTGTTCTTCGGCTGGTCGGCGTGGTCGACCCGTCGCTGGCGCTCGAGCAGTCAGCTGTGGGTGCACGCCGTCGTCCTGCTCGCGGTGGTGACGTCGTTCTTCTACGGCTACGACGGGCCTCAGCTGTGGGTCGCAGTCGTGGCGGTCGCCGCCGCGCTGAGAGCGCGACCGCCGCGCTCGCGCCGCCTGCCCGGCCCGCCCCCGCCCGTCCGCACCCGCGACCACTCCGGGACCACGGCGTGAGCGAGCCGGCGACCCCGGTCGAGGCCGGCACCGGCCGCCAGGACCTTGCCGGCGCCGCCCGCAGCGGCCTGGTCGGCCTGGCCGGGTCGGGCGTCGCCGCCGTCGCCGGCCTGCTGCTCAACGTCGTCGTCGGCCGCACGCTCGGCGCCACCGGCTCCGGGCTGTTCTTCGTCGCGGTGGCGCTCGTCACCGTGCTGGGCACGGTCACCAAGCTCGGCGCCGACACCGGCGCGGTGTGGGCCCTGTCGCGAGCCGCCGCGCTCGGCCGCTCGCGCGAGGCGCCGACCGTCGTCCGCTGGGCGGTGCTGCCCGGCCTGGCCGCCTCGGCGGTGGCATCGCTCGCCGTCGAGCTGCTGGCCGGGCCGCTCGCGCGCGTTCTCGCCGACGACCACGCCGAGGTGGTGGAGCGGGCGCTGCGCACCGGCGCGCCGTTCCTGCTGGTGGTCGCGCCGTTCTTCGTGCTGGCCGCCTCGCTGCGCGGGCTGGGCAGCATCGTGCCGTTCACCGCGCTGCAGAACGTCCTCGTGCCGGCGCTGCGACCCTTCCTTGTCGGGCTCGCCGTCGCGGTCGGTGCCGGCGTCGCCGGTGCCGTCGTGGCGTGGTCGGTGCCGTTCGTCGTCGGCACGGCGGTCGCGGTCGCGCTCGTGCAGCGTCGCGCGTCCGCCGCGGCCCGTCGCACGGGGGACCCGCCGCGCGAGCGCCGCGCCGTCGCAGCCGAGCTCTGGCGCTTCTCGGCGCCGCGGTCCGCGGCCTCGGTGCTCGAGATCGCGATCACCTGGGCCGACGTCCTCATCGTCGCCGCGCTGGCCAGCCCGCGTGACGCGGGCATCTACGCCGCGGCCAGCCGCTTCATCACCACCGGCACGCTCGCCGAGGCCGCCATGCGCGTGGCCCTCTCGCCCCGCGTCAGCCGGCTGCTGGCCGTGCACGACCTGCGCGGCGCCGGCGAGCTCAACGCCACCGCCACCCAGTGGATCGTGCTGCTCTCGTGGCCGCTGTACCTCGGCCTGGCCTGCTACGGCTCGGTCGCCCTGGCCGCCTTCGGCCCGGAGTTCGCCGCCGGCACGACCCCGTTGACGGTGCTGTCGCTCGCCATGCTCCTCGTCATGACGGCCGGCAACAGCCAGACCGTCCTGCTGATGAGCGGGCGCAGCCTGGTGCAGATGGCCAACAAGGGCGTGGCCCTCGCGGTGAACCTGGGGCTCAACGTCTGGCTCGTCCCGCGGCTCGGCATGCAGGGTGCCGCGATCGCGTGGGCCGCCACGGTGCTCGTCGACGCCGGGCTCGTCGTCTGGCAGGTCAGGCACTCGGTCGGCGTCCGGACGCCGATGGCGCGGGTTGTGCCGGCCGCGGTCATCAGCCTCGCGGCGTTCGTGCCCTTCGGCCTGCTGACCCGCGCGCTGTTCGGCACCGCCGTGGGCCCGAACGCCGTCGGCCTCGGCTGCAGCCTCGTCGTCTACGCCGCCCTCGTGTGGTGGCGTCGGCACACCCTCGACGTCGAGCCGCTGCGGCAGGCGCTCGCGGTCCGCGGACGCCGGGCGGTCAGCGTCGACTGAGCCGCCGTCGACCCAGCAGCCGCTCGGGCAGTCGGCGACGTGGCCGGTGCAGGAGCTGGTCTACCGCTTCGGCCACGGCCCGAGCAGTGGCCGGGGTGGGGGACGTCGTCGGCGGTACGACCCACGTCTCCGGGTCGCGCAGCGCACCGAGCACGGCGGCCTCGAGCTCCTGCGCCGTCTCGGCCAGCTGCACGAGGCCCTGCTGGTGCAGGTGGCGGGCGAAGGTGATCTGGTGGCCGTCGACGATCTCGCCCAGCTCGGGCCGGCGCGGGACGACGACCGGCCGGCGTCCGGACTCGCGGGCGTCGACGATGCCGCCGGGCCCGCCTTGGGCGACGACGACGTCGGCCGCGCGCATCCGGGCGCGCAGCTCGGCCTGCGTCACCTGCTCGACCGCCTGCGCCACCCGCGGGGCGGCGGTCCGGCCGTGCTGGACGACGACGTCCAGCTCGGGGTGGTCGGTGGCCAGCTGGTCCACCCAGTCGACGAGCCGCTGGAACGGGTGATGATCGGTGCCGAGCGTCACGAGCACCGTGGGCATCAGAACACCCGTCCCACGACGGTGGCGTCGGGGTAGAGCGCCAGCTGCTCGGGCCACTGCACCAGGGCGAGGTCGGTGAAGGGGCGGCACAGCCGACCAGTCAGCGTGGCCTGCTCGATGCGGTCGTAGACCTCGAGGTAGACCGTGCGGGCGCCGAACAGGCGGGCCAGCACGAAGAACGGCAGCGCGACGCCAGCGCCCGTCGTCACGACGACGTCAGGTCGCTCCCGGCGCAGGACGCGCAGCGCCACGCCCACGTTGCGCACCAGGTTGGGGACGTTGCGGGTCGTGGGGTGATGAGCCCACGTGACCTGCTCGTCCGCGAGCGCGGCCAGCGCGTCCGGCCGGTCGAACGAGACCCAGTGCCGCGGGTGCTGGGACCACCAGTCGCGCAGCACGAGCAGCTGAGCGAGATGACCCCCGTTGGAGGCCACCAGGAGCAGAGAGGGAGCCTCAGCGCTCACCGACGTCCGCCGGTGCGCTCGACCGGCTGCCCGGCCGACGTCCCTCCGTCCCCGCGGGGCCCTCCGCCGGGTCCGCTGCCGGGTCCGCTGCCGGGTCCGCTGCCGGGTCGACTGCCGGGGGAGTTGCCGGGGCGGTCACCCGACCGGTCGGCGGGGGGCGCGGCCGGCACGTCGAGCAGCCGTGGTGGCGGGTCCGCGGCGCGCGAGCCTGTCCCCTCGCCCTTCGCGGTGGACGGTGCGGCGACCGGGCTGGGCGCTGCGGCCGGACGGGCGGCGACCGACGGCAGCACGGTGGGCCGGGCCGCCGTCTTGCGCTGCTTGCGGGGGCTGTCGACCAGGACGGTCCCGACCAGGTCAGCACCGACGAGGCGCAGGTCTTCCTGCAGGCGGGTGATGTCCTCGACCGTCGTGCGCTGGCTGTCGGCGACGGCGACGCAGCGCCCGCCGAGCCGGGCCAGCAGCATCGCGCTGCTCGGCCGGTCGACGTTGACGCCGTCGAGGACGATCGCTCCGCCCTCGGCGTCGAGCACCCGTTCGAGCGGCTCCGACGGTGAGGCGATCTCGAGCGGGAGCCGGCGTTCTGAACCCAACGAGACGACGTCCAGCAGGCCGGTGCTGGCGACGCGCTGCCCCGCGTGCGGGCGGCCCTCGCGCGGCACCGTCGGACGCAGGTCCAGGCTCCGGGCCAGCTGGCCGACGTTCTCGCCGACGGCCAGCAGCGCCGTGCGGCGGCCGGCGTCGGCGAGGGTCTGGGCGAGCCGCGCGGCGGCATCGCTCGCCGGGGCGTCCCCCGCCCGGACGACCACGAGCCCGTGCCGCTCCGAGAGGCGGTCGTCGGTGAGGCTGGCGGCCACCCGACGCAGCTGCTCGGCGTTGACGTCCGGCTCGGCGGTGGTGCGCACCACCGCCAGGGTCGGCACGCCGGTGAGCTCGGCGAGGCGGCCGGCGTCACGGACGCGGTGGTCGCGGCTGTCGCGCACGAACGCCAGTCCGGTGCCGAGCAGGAAACCGATGACCAGGCCGCCTGCACCGAGGGCGGCCACGGCCGGCCCGGCCGCACGAGTAGGGGCCAGTGCTCGACCGGCCAGCTGCCCGGCGTCCGTGGGACTGCTCTGGGCGACCGACACCTGCTGCCGCAGGCTCTGCACGAGCGAGGCCAGCTGACGCACGGTGGTCTCGGCCTTGGCCCGGGTGGGGGCATCGGGTGACGTCGTCTTCTGCTGCGCCGCGTCCTGCTGCTTGGTCAGGGTCGTGATCTGGTCCTGGAGGCGGGTGACGACCGAGTCGATCTGGTTCTGCGCGACCTGCTTGCGGTACGCCAGGTAGCTCGTGGCGAAGGCGTTGGCGCCGTCCGCGGCCTGCTGCGGGCTGCTGCCCTCGAAGCTGATCTGCAGCACCTGGCTGTCGAGCGGCGAGGTGACCGACACGTGCGTGAGGAGGTCACGCGTGCTGGACTGCCAGTCCAGCGACTGGCCGGCCAGCTCGGCGACCGACGTGGACGTGACGACCGAGCTCTCCGTGGTCGTGCTCACGGCCCGGGGCTGGGCCACGCTGATCGGGTTGTCGGGCAGCGACGTCAGGGTCACGACGGCGCGGGCGCTGTAGCTGCCCCCGAGCACCGACCCGCCCGCGACGACAGCGAGCGCCACGAAGGCCAGCGTGACGACCACGATGCCCAGCAGGTGTCGGCGCACCACCTGCACCACCTGCGACAGGCTCACGGTCTCGTCGGGCGCGCGGTCAACCATGGGGCTCCAAACACGAAGGGACTCACCGTCATGCTACGTGGTCACCGGTGGCGCAGCGTGTTCATCACCAGGTCTGCACGAGTTGTGCGCCCGATCGGGCGAATGTGGAGAACCGCCGGTCGGGTGCTCACCTCCTCGGTACGATCGGTACGGCGACGACGGCGTCGTACCCCTGCATCCTCGGCCCACCTCTCGGAGTACCGGTGTCCCGCACGATCGGCTACGCGCCCGGTGTCTACGACCTCTTCCACGTCGGACACCTCAACATCCTCCGTCACGCCAGCACCCTGTGCGACTACCTGGTCGCCGGTGTCGTCTCCGACGAGATGTGCCTGCTGGCCAAGGGCAAGGCGCCCGTCGTCCCGCTGGCCGAGAGGCTGGAGATCGTCCGGGGGATCCGCTACGTGGACGAGGCGGTCGCCGAGACCCTGCCCGAGAAGCTCGACACGTGGGAGCAGGTGCGGTTCGACGTGATCTTCAAGGGTGACGACTGGAAGGGCACCCCGAAGGGCGACAAGCTCGAGGCCGACTTCGCGTCGGTCGGCGTCGAGGTCGTCTACTTCCCGTACACGGTCCACACGTCGAGCACCGTGCTGCGCTCGGCGCTCGACCGCCTGGCGAGCGCCTAGCTCAGCAACCAGCGGTCCCGAGGAAGTCGGCCGTCGCCTCGTCAGCCACGGACGCCCGCCCGCCGAGGACGGTCCACCGCAGCGTCACCGCTCCGTCGTTGATCGTGGAGGTGACGGATCGACCGTCGCCGACGTCGACGAGGGGGGTGGCGCCGAGCTTGGTCAAGCAGGTGCCGTACTGCGTGGTCACCACGTCCAGCCGCGCCGCGCCTCCTGCGACCGAGGTCGCCGACGCCGCGCTGGAGGTCGTCGAAGGAGTCGCCGTCGCCGTCGCCGTCGCCGTCGACGACAGCGACGGGGTCGTCCCGGCGTCTGGCGTGCCGCCGTCGTCGCTGCACGCGGCGACGGAGCACAGGACGAGGACGGCGAGGGCGGTGACCGAGGAGCGGGACATGCCTCCATGGTGACTCATCGCGAGCACCGGCCCACGTCCTGCTGCACCGGGCGCACCATCGGCTGCGTGATGACCTGAGGCGCGCTGGACACGCCGTCCAGCTGCGCCTCGACCCGCACGGTGGAGCCCGACGGGACGGAGACGGCGGCGCGCACCAAGGTCCACCCGGACTCGGGATCGCTCGCCACGGCGCGGGGCGACCCACCGACGGTGAGCGACGCCAGACCTCGCCCAGGAGGGAGGTACAGGCTGAGCAGCACCACGTGGCTCGTCGATGCTCGGGACCCCGCAGGCTCGAGCTGGTTGCGCACGTACGTCGGCAGATCTCGTGGAGCCGTGTTCGTGAGGTCCAGCTGCAGCTCGGCGCGCTGGTCGGAGCACGCTTGACGGGTCGTCACCGCCGCCCTCAGGTAGTAGTCCAGCTTCGAGCCGTCCACGTTGGTGAAGTACAGGCCGACCGTGCCGTTCGCGGGCGTGCCCAGCTCGCCCGCGAGCCCCGCGTCCCGGAAGAAGGTCTGGTCGGCTGGCCGTGCGCTCCAGGCCCGCAGGTGACCCTCGTCCCGTGCCTGACCGAGGACGCGACGCAGCTCACCGCTGTTCCCGCCGCCGGCGAGCAGAGCCTTGAAAACCGCGCCCGTGGAGCGGACCAGGTAGGCGTTGCGCTCCGAGGTGTTGCCGCCCAGCGTGGAGTACACCTGTCGCATCAGCACGTCGGCCGCGTTCTTGGCGGTGAGACGGGGGCCGCCGGAGACGTCCACCGGGCCGGTGACCGACAGGAGGGACTGGACCAGCACCGGGTCCACGGCCAGCACGCCCTGCACGCTGTCGTGCTTCCTCTGCCAGAGCTGCGCTGCGAGACGAGCCGCCTGGGGGAAGTTCGGCGAGAGGTTGAAGTTCTGGCTCAGGGCGAGGTCCGCGCCGTAGAGCCGACGAGCCTGCGCGTCCACGTCGAGGTCGCTCGGATCCAGCTCGCCCAGCTCGTCGTTCACCCCTGCCGCCTCGAGCGCGAGCCGGCCGTCGTCCGCGCGGAGCACGGCGTAGGCCCCGAAGATCCCCCCGGTCGGTCGTGCTTCAGCGAGGTTCTGG
Source organism: Angustibacter peucedani (assembly GCF_054779595.1). NCBI lineage: Bacteria > Bacillati > Actinomycetota > Actinomycetes > Kineosporiales > Kineosporiaceae > Angustibacter > Angustibacter peucedani. The sequence continues at coordinate 7,062 of NZ_BAAGXY010000030.1, read as the reverse complement.
TCCACCAGCAGGTACCGGCGGACGCCGTCTGCGCCCAGCAGCCCCGGGAGACGTGCAGCGGTGCGAGAAGCGAGGGCGGCCTGCGCAGCGAGCTCGTCGACCTGCGACCGCAGGACCGTGACCTGGGGGCCCAGGCCGAGGTGGAGCGAGCCGGTGGGGATGCCGTGGAGCTGGCTGGACGCTCGCTGGAGCGCGTCGCTCGCCCGTCCGGCAGGGCCGGCCAGGGCTCGGATGGCATCGACGTCGATCTTGCCGTCGACCACCAGGTCGGCCGCGTCCACCTGGCGAGCGGCGTCGATGAGAGGCGGCAGGCTGGTGGAGACGTCGGACAACGCGTCCGAGGTGGCGCGGACCGCGACGACGTCGGTCTTGACGACGGGTACGTGGGCCAGCGCCCTCAGCGGCCAGGAACCGGTGGCCCGGCGGAGCACCTCGACCTGACGCCCGAGGGATGCGGCGTGCGCTGATGCCGCGTCCCAGCGCTTGGCCGTGACGTCGTCCTGGACGGCCAGGGCCGCCGTGCGTGCCGCCCGAGCCGCCTGCACGGCGTGGAGCACCTCGAGGCCGGTCCACGCGAGGCCGGCGAGCACCACGAGCACACCGAGGACGACAGCAGTCCGCCGTCGCGGACGACGGCGGACTGCGGCGCGGTCGAGAGCAGGAGCGTCCGTGTCCCCAGCTGCCATGGTGCGATCTTGTCAGGTCAGCCGGGGTGCGCGGCTGCGGTCAGGCCCTGACCCCACGACGACGGGTCACCACGACCAGAGCCGCGCCCGCGGCGACGAGACCCAGACCGGCGATGCTCCACTCGAGCACGTCGGTGCCGGTGCGGGGCAGCGCGTCGGCGGAGGGGCTGACCTCGGCGTCGGTGTCGAGGACGGTCGGGGACGAGACGTGCGCGACCGAGGAGGTCGGGGACGGCGTCGAGGGCGGGTAGGTCGCATCGGCGAACGCCGCCGACGCGCCGCTGACGACGAGAGCGAGGCCGAGGGTGAGGCCTGCGGCGGATCGACGAACGTTCACGGGGTGCTCCTGCTGGTCGTAGGTGCCGGTGGGGCTCCGGGCTTGGAGTCCAGGCGACTACAGAGAGTCTAGGGGTGCCGCGCCCTTCGGACAGCAGAATCGACGATCTGTGGATGAACGGGCTACAAGCGAGTTCCGACAGCAACACGCGGTCTACGGAACGTGATGGCGGTGCCTCAGCCATGCGCTGACGCCCGGATCGTGGACGTCGGTGGGGCGGCCTAGACTCGACGCTACCGCCCGGGTGCTCGTCGCCGCGGGCCTTTCGTGCTGTCCACCCCGACCTGACGGAGCCCATGAGCCTCACCGGTCTGCTCGACGTCCTGCTCGACGACCCCGCCCTCGCCGGCGCGCGCGACCTCGCGCGAGCGGGCTCCTCGGGCGTGCTCGACCTGTCCGCGCCCTCCGGGGCGTGGCCCGCCGTCGCGGCCGCCCTCGCCACCCGGCGGGCGGCCGGTGCCGGCCGCCCGCTGCTGGCGGTCACCGCCACCAGCCGCGAGGCCGAGGACCTCGCCGAGGCGCTGCGCTGCTTCCTGCCGGCCGACGAGGTCGTCGACCTGCCGTCGTGGGAGACGCTGCCGCACGAGCGGCTCAGCCCGCGCAGCGACACCGTCGGACGGCGGCTGGCCGTGCTGCGCCGCCTGGCCCACCCCGACCCGGACGACGCGACCGCAGGCCCGGTCTCGGTGGTCGTGGCGCCGGTGCGCGCGGTGCTGCAACCGCTGGTGCGCGGGCTCGGCGACCTGGCGCCGGTGCGGCTGGCCGCGGGCGACGACGCCGAGCTCGACGACGTCGCGCGCGGGCTGGCCGCAGCCGCCTACACGCGCACCGACCTGGTCGAGCGGCGCGGCGAGTTCGCGCTGCGCGGCGGCATCCTCGACGTGTTCCCGCCCACCGAGGAGCACCCGCTGCGGGTGGAGTTCTGGGGCGACACCGTCGAGGAGATCCGCTACTTCGCCGTGGCCGACCAGCGCAGCCTCGAGATCGCCCCGCACGGGCTGTGGGCCCCGCCGTGCCGCGAGCTGCTGCTCACCGACGCCGTGCGCGAGCGGGCGCGCGCGCTCGTGCCGCAGCTGCCCGGCGTCGCCGACCTGCTCGAGAAGGTCGCGGAGGGCATCGCGGTCGAGGGCATGGAGTCGCTCACGCCGGCGCTCGTCGACGGCATGGAGCTCGTGCTCGACGTCCTGCCCGAGGGCGCCCACGTGCTGCTGTGCGACCCCGAGCGGGTGCGCGCGCGGGCGCACGACCTGGTGGCCACGAGCGAGGAGTTCCTGGCGGCGAGCTGGGCCAACGCCGCCGTCGGCAACGTGACGCCGGTCGACCTCGAGGGCGTGCTGGGAACGGCGTCCTTCCGCACGTTGGCCGAGGTGCGCGAGCACGCGATCGCCACCGCCCGCCCGTGGTGGTCGGTGGGGCCGTTCGCGGTCGACGTCGAGACCGCCGACCTCGGCGAGGGGGCGGAGGCGTCCCGGCCGCTGGACGTCACGGAGGTCGACGCCTACCGCGGCGACAGCGTGCGGGCGCTCGACGACATCGCGGCGTGGACGTCGTCCGGCTGGCGGGTCGTGGTGGTCACCGAGGGGCAGGGCCTGGCCCAGCGCGTCGTCGAGGTGCTGGGCGACCGCGGCGTGGCCGCGCGGCTGGTCGCTGCCGTCGACGACGCGCCCGAGCCCGGCGTCGTGCACGTCGCCACCGGACGGCTCGGCCACGGCTTCGTCGCGCCGTCGCTGCGCCTTGCGGTGCTCACCGAGGCCGACCTCACCGGCACGTCCGGGCAGGGCACGACCAAGGACATGCGGCGGATGCCGTCGCGCCGGCGCAACGTCGTCGACCCGCTGCAGCTGCGGCCGGGCGACCACGTGGTGCACGAGCAGCACGGCGTCGGCCGGTTCGTCGAGATGGTGCAGCGCACGGTCGGCGGGGCCACCCGCGAGTACCTGGTCATCGAGTACGCCGCGAGCAAGCGCGGCCAGCCGGCCGACCGGCTGTTCGTGCCGAGCGACGCCCTCGACCAGGTCACCAAGTACGTCGGTGGCGAGGCGCCGACGCTCAACAAGCTGGGCGGCGGCGACTGGGCCAAGACCAAGGGCCGGGCGCGCAAGGCGGTGCGGCAGATCGCCGGCGAGCTGATCCGGCTCTACTCGGCGCGCATGGCCTCGCCCGGCCACGCGTTCGCGGCCGACACCCCCTGGCAGCGCGAGCTCGAGGACGCCTTCGCCTACGTCGAGACGCCCGACCAGCTGGTCACGATCGACGAGGTCAAGGCCGACATGGAGCGCTCGGTGCCCATGGACCGGCTGATCTGCGGCGACGTCGGCTACGGCAAGACCGAGATCGCCGTGCGCGCCGCGTTCAAGGCGGTGCAGGACGGCAAGCAGGTGGCGGTGCTGGTGCCGACCACGCTGCTCGTGCAGCAGCACCTGCAGACCTTCGCCGAGCGGTACGCCAACTTCCCGGTGGTCGTGAAGGCGCTGTCGCGGTTCCAGAGCGACAAGGAGGCCGACGAGGTCAAGGCCGGCATCCGCGACGGCAGCGTCGACGTCGTCATCGGCACCCACCGCCTGCTCACCGGCGAGGTGCGCTTCAAGGACCTCGGGCTGATCGTCGTCGACGAGGAGCAGCGTTTCGGCGTCGAGCACAAGGAGCAGCTGAAGGCGATGCGCACGGCCGTCGACGTCCTCGCCATGAGCGCGACGCCGATCCCGCGCACGCTGGAGATGGCGGTCACGGGCATCCGTGAGATGTCCACTCTCGCAACGCCTCCAGAGGAGCGCCACCCGGTGCTCACCTTCGTCGGTGGCTACGACGAGAAGCAGATCGCGGCGGCGGTGCGGCGCGAGCTGCTGCGCGACGGCCAGGTCTTCTACATCCACAACCGGGTCAGCTCGATCGAGAAGGCCGCGAGCCGGCTGCGCGAGCTGGTGCCCGAGGCGCGGGTCGCGACCGCGCACGGCCAGATGGGCGAGCACAAGCTCGAGCAGGTGGTCGTCGACTTCTGGGAGAAGAAGTTCGACGTCCTGGTGTGCACGACGATCGTCGAGACCGGCCTCGACATCAGCAACGCCAACACCCTGATCCTCGAGCGGGCCGAGAACTTCGGCCTCTCGCAGCTGCACCAGCTGCGCGGTCGCGTGGGCCGCGGGCGCGAGCGCGCCTACGCCTACTTCCTGTACCCGCCCGAGAAGCCGCTCACCGAGACCGCGCTCGACCGGCTGCAGACCATCGCCCAGCACACCGACCTCGGCTCGGGCATGGCGGTCGCCATGAAGGACCTCGAGATCCGCGGCGCCGGCAACCTGCTCGGCGGCGAGCAGTCGGGCCACATCGCCGGCGTGGGCTTCGACCTCTACGTGCGGCTGGTGGGCGAGGCGGTCGCGGAGTTCCGCGGCGACGGCGAGCCCGCGCCGGCCGAGATGAAGGTCGAGCTGCCGGTCGACGCGCACCTGCCGCACGAGTACGTGCCGGGCGAGCGGCTGCGCCTCGAGGCCTACAAGAAGCTGGCCGAGGCCGACGACGAGGCGGCGGTCGAGGCGGTCCGGGCCGAGCTGGTCGACCGCTACGGCGAGCCGCCGACCCCGGTCGAGAACCTGCTGGACGTCGCGCGGCTGCGGGTGCACGCCCGCCGGGCCGGGCTCACCGACGTCGCGGTGCAGGGCAAGCACGTGCGGTTCGCGCCGGTCGAGCTGCGCGAGAGCCAGCAGCTGCGGCTGATGCGCCTGTACCCCGGCTCGCTGGTGCGACCCGCCGTCCGCCAGGTGCTGGTGCCCCAGCCGACCACGGCGCGCATCGGGGGGCGTCCGCTGCGCGACGGCGAGGTCCTACGCTGGGCACGCGACCTGGTCGACGCCGTCCTGCTGGACGACGTCGCGCGGGCCGCCGCGGTGGCACAGCCGTGAGAGCAGCCAGCAGGGGCCAGATCGGCCGGACCGAAAGGACAGCGGTGTCCGACACCACGCGCACCCGCACCACCCGTCGTACGGCCGGGGTCGCCGGCGTCGCCGCTGCCGCGGTGCTCGCCCTGGCCCTGTCGGCGTGCACCCCGGCCCAGGCCGGGGCCGCGGCCGTCGTCGACGGGCGCCGCATCACGGTCGACCAGGTCAGCGCGGCCACGACCGGCATCAAGACCGGCAACCCCGACCTCGCCGAGGGCGAGGGCCTCGACCGCACCGTGCTGTTCTTCCTGGTCATCTCGCCGTGGGTGCTGCGCGCCGCCGAGGAGAACGGCGTCGGCGTCAGCACCGGCGAGGCCGAGAAGCTGCTGACCAAGACCGACGACCCCGACCCCGGCTCGGTGCTCGTGCTGCGCACCTACCTCGCGCTGCAGAAGCTGCAGCAGGGCGAGAAGACCGAGGCCCTGACCCAGGTGCAGAAGGACGTCACCGCCGCCAAGCCCGAGCTCAACCCGCGCTACGGCACCTTCGACTTGAAGCAGATGGCCGTCGTCGACGCGCCGCCCAACTGGCTGGTGCCGGGCAGCGAGCCCACCGCCACCGCGACCGACGCTCCCTGACCGGCTCGTGGCGAGCGCACCGCAGCTGGTCCTGCTGCTCACCTCGCCGCGGGTCGTGCCCGGGCTGATGACGCGCTCGGCCTGGCAGGTGCTCGAGCAGGCCGACGTCGTCCTGTGCGCCGACGTCGACGACGCCGTGCCGGCCGCGGTCGCCGTGGCCGGCGTGCCCGTGACGGCCGACCGGTCGACGTCCGTCGCCGAGCGGGCGCGGGCCCTGGTGTCGCGGGCGGCCGCGGGCGCGACCGTGTGGGTGGGGTCGCCGGACGGCGATCCCGGCCTGACCGACGCGCTGGCCGCCGAGCTCTCGCGCGTGGCGGCGACGCAGGACCCGCCCGCCGTCGAGGTGCTGGTGGGCAGCCAGGACGTGCCCGGCGCGCGGCTGCTCGACCTGGTGGCGGTCATGGACCGGCTGCGCTCGCCCGGTGGCTGCCCGTGGGACCGAGACCAGACCCACGAGAGCCTGGTGCCCTACCTCGTCGAGGAGGCCTACGAGGCGGCCGAGGCGCTCGAGAGCGGCGACCGCGACGCCGTGCGCGAGGAGCTGGGCGACGTCCTGCTGCAGGTGGTCTTCCACGCGCGGATCGCGCAGGAGCACCCCCAGCAGCCGTTTGACGTCGACGACGTGGCGGCCGGCATCGTGGCCAAGCTGGTGTCGCGCCACCCGCACGTGTTCGCGCCGGACGACGAGCAGAGCTCGACCGCCGAGCAGGTGCAGGAGCGCTGGGACGAGCTCAAGGCGGCCGAGAAGGGCCGGGCCAGCGTGCTGGACGGCATCCCGCTCGCGCTGCCGGCGCTGGGCCGCGCCGACAAGGTCCTCGGCCGGCTGGGGCGCGCGCCGGGTGGCGAGGCGGTCGCTGCCACGTCCGTGGGCGAACCGGTCGGCGACGCGCTGCTGGACGTCGTCCGGCAGGCCCGGCGCGACGGCGTCGACGCCGAGTCCGCGCTGCGGCAGGCCGTGCGGGTGCTGGAGCAGCGGTTCCGCGACCAGGAGGCGAGCGCGTGAGCGACCCGCGCCGGTTCCACCAGGTGGCCACCACGGCCCTCGACGTCCTGCTCGAGGCCGACCCGGTCATGGCGACCTCGCTCGGCGACCACCGGTACGACGACCGCCTGCCCGACCTGTCGGCGTCCGGCACGGCCGAGACGCTGCGGCACCTGGCCGACGGCACCGGCGCGCTCGACGACCTCGACGAGTCCGGGCTCGATCCCGAGGACGTCGTCGACCTCGAGCTGCTGCGCACCCGGCTGACCGGCCGGGCCTGGGCGCTCGACGAGCTGGCCGAGCAGACGTGGGACCCGCTGGAGTCGCTGCCCGGCGACGCGGTCTACACCCTGGTGGCGCGCGACACCGGTGCCGCCGACGAGCGGCTGCGGGCGCTCGCGGCGCGGCTGGCCGCCGTCCCCGAGCACCTCGAGCGGGCGCGGGAGCAGCTGGGCGCGATGCCGCGCGTGCACGTCGAGACCGCGGTGCTGCAGGCGCGCGGGGCGGTCGGGCTGCTGGGCGAGCCGGTCGACGTCCCGGTGCGGGT
>NZ_BAAGXY010000029.1:0-31249 GCF_054779595.1 Angustibacter peucedani | reverse complement strand
GGCCGGCCCGGTCCAGGCGGGCGCGACGAGCAGCAGCCCGGTCAGCGCCGTCGCCCCCGCTGCCACCCGGTCGCCCGCCGCCAGCACCGCGGCGTGGGCGCCGAGCGACACCCCACCCAGCCAGACGTCGTCCGCCCCGCGCGCGGCCTCGAGCAGCGCGCGGCGCACCACCTCGACGTCGCCCGTGACGTCGTCGACCAGCACGACCTCGCGCCCGGTGGACCGCACCGCCGCGCCCAGCGCCCGCTCGACGAAGTCGGGGTCGGAGCCGCTGCCGTGGGCCAGGACGGCGAGGGGTCGGGGCACGCCAGCAGTGTGCTGCACCGCCCACCCGCCCGGTTACCCTGGACGTATGGGAGAGCACCGCGGACGGCTGCGCTCGGCGCTGCACCGGCTGTCGAGCTCGGACGAGACGCTCGAGGCCGAAGACCTGCGCGAGACCGCGGACAAGTTCGGCGGCACCCCCGTGCAGGAGCTGCCCGACCGCCAGGCCGCCTGCGTCTGCGGCACCCTGAAGTCGGTCACGCTGCGCCCGCGGGCCGGCGTCCCGGCGCTGGTCGCCGAGCTGTACGACGGCTCGGGAACGCTGTTCGTGGTGTGGCTGGGCCGTCGTCAGATCCCCGGCATCGACCCGGGCCGCACCATCCGCGTGCGCGGGCGCGTCGCCCAGCGCGAGGGCCGTCCGGTGATGTTCAACCCGCGCTACGACCTGCTGCCCGGCGGCCCCGAGTGACGCTGCTCGGGCACGTGCCCGAGGGCGCCACCACCGTCGAGGAGGTCGTGCGGCACCGGCTGTCCGAAGGCGTGGGCGGCCTGCGCGGCTCGGTCGAGGCGGCCCTGCCCACGGTGGCCTTCGTCGTCGTCTGGACGGCGACCAAGGACGTGCGGACGTCGCTCGTGGCCGCCGCGGCGTGCGTGCTGGTCGCGCTCGGCCTGCGGCTGGTGCAGCGGCAGACCCCGAAGTTCGCGCTCAGCAGCCTGGCCGCCCTCGCGATCGCCGCGTTCTTCGCGCTGCGCAGCGGCAAGGCCGAGGACGCGTTCCTGCCCGGCATCCTCTACAGCTGCGCGCTGCTCGCCCTCAGCCTGCTGTCCGTCGTGACCCGGTGGCCCATGCTCGGCTTCGTCGTCGGCGCCGCGCACCCCGAGGACCCGCTCTCGTGGCGCTCGCACCCGGGCATCGTGCGGCTGTGCCAGCGCCTGACGCTCGTGCTGTCGGCGCTCTACGCCGTGCGCGTCGCGATCATGCTGCCGCTGTACCTGGCCGGCCACGTCACGTCGCTCGGCGTCGCCAAGGTCGTGCTGGGCTGGCCGCTGTACCTGCTGGCCGTCGCCGCCATGGGCGCGGTGCTGCTGCGCGGTCGCACCCCGCTCGACCCGCAGGACCAGGCCGAGAGCTAGTCCCGGTCGCCGTCCGCGTCGCGGTGCGGGGCGTGGCCGGGGGAGAGCAGCTGCTCGAGCGCCTGCTCGCTCTCGGGCACGGTGAGGAACAGCAGCTCGTCGTGCGCCTCGAGCGCGTCGTCGCGGCTGGGCGCGATGGGGCGGTCCTCGCGGATGATGCCGACGAGCACGCTGTCGGGCGGCCACGTGACGTCGCCGACCCGGGTGCCGGCGTACGGCGAGTTGTCGGGCAGCGTCATCTCGACCATCGTCGCCCGGCCCTGCTGGAACTGGAAGATGCGCACCAGGTCGCCGACGCTCACGGCCTCCTCGACCAGCGCCGTCATCAGGCGCGGCGTCGAGACCGCCACGTCGACGCCCCACGCCTCGTCGAACATCCACTCGTTCTTGGGGTTGTTGACGCGGGCGACCGTGCGCGGCACGCCGAACTCGGTCTTGGCGATCAGCGAGACGACGAGGTTGGCCTTGTCGTCGCCCGTGGCGGCGACGACGACGTCGCAGCTCTCCAGCCCCGCCTCGCGCAGGTTGCTGATCTCGCAGGCGTCGGCCAGCAGCCACTCGGCGGCGGCGACCCGGCGGGTCTGCACCGCCCGCGGCTCCTTGTCGACGAGCAGCACCTGGTGCCCGTTGCCCAGCAGCTCGCGGGCGATGGAGCGGCCGACGCTGCCGGCGCCCGTGATGACGACGCGCATGGACGCCCTCTCAGTCGGTGGTCGGAGCGGCGTCGAGGGTGGTCTCGACGTGCGGGAGGTCGGCCTCGGACACCACGACGTGCAGCAGGTCGCCGTCCTGGAACACGGTCTCGCCGGTGGGCACGAACGCCTCGCCGAGCCGGGTCAGGTAGGCGACGCGGAACCGCGCGCCGTCGGCCATGTCGTCGACCCGGCGTCCGACCCAGCCGGTGTGCACCGGGATCTCGGCCAGGACGACGTTGCCGCTGGGGTCGCGGAACAGCGGGGCGGCACCGGCAGGCAGCAGGCGACGCAGCATCTGGTCGGACGTCCAGCGCACGGTGGCGACCGTGGGGATGCCGAGCCGCTGGTAGATCTCGGCGCGGCCCGGGTCGTAGATGCGGGCCACGACGTTCTCGACGCCGAACGTCTCGCGCGCGACGCGCGCGGCCAGGATGTTGGAGTTGTCGCCGCTGCTGACCGCGGCGAAGGCGTAGGCCTGCTCGATCCCGGCCTCCAGCAGCGTGTCGCGGTCGAAGCCGACGCCGGTCACCCGACGTCCCTCGAACCCGGCGCCCAGGCGGCGGAAGGCCGTCTCGTCCTGGTCGATCACGGCGACCTCGTGGCCCTGCGCCTCCAGGCTGTGCGCCAGCGTCGAACCGACGCGGCCGCATCCCATGATCACGAAGTGCACGCCAGGCCTCTCTCGCTCGTCTGCGGTCCCCGGGCGCCCGGACGACGGCACGCGTCCGGCCCGCACGGGCGCACCGCACGCTACACGCAGGCGAGGGCCTAGCATCAAGGACCGTGCCACTCGCCGGACGCATCCTCAAGCGCCTCCTCGTCGGTCGCCCCCTGGGCAGCGACCGGCTGTCCGAGACGCTGCTGCCCAAGCGCATCGCGCTGCCCGTCTTCGCCAGCGACGCCCTGTCGTCGGTGGCGTACGCGCCGGACGAGATCTTCCTGACCCTGTCGGTCGCCGGCGTCGCGGCCTACGCCTTCAGCTGGAAGCTCGGCATCGTCGTCGCGCTCGTCATGGCCGTGGTCGTGGCGTCCTACCGGCAGAACGTGCACGCCTACCCGTCGGGCGGTGGCGACTACGAGGTCGCCACCACCAACCTGGGCAAGCGGGCCGGCCTCACCGTCGCCAGCGCCTTGCTCGTCGACTACGTCCTCACGGTCGCGGTGTCGATCTCGTCCGCGGCGCAGTACGCGGCGTCGGCGATCCCCGTGCTCAAGGGCCACGAGGCGCTCGTCGCCGTCATCGCGGTCGGCGTCATCACGGCGATGAACCTGCGCGGCGTGCGCGAGTCCGGCACGGCCTTCGCCATCCCCACCTACGTGTTCATGGCCTCGATCATCGGCATGGGGCTGTGGGGCTTCGCCCGCTACTTCTTCGGCGACCTGCCGCAGGCCGAGAGCGCGCCGTTCACGCTGACGCAGCACTCGCAGTACGAGGGCGGGCTCGTCACGCTGGCCGGGTTCTTCCTGCTGCTGCGCGCGTTCTCGTCCGGCTGCGCGGCGCTCACCGGCGTCGAGGCCATCAGCAACGGCGTGCCCGCGTTCAAGAAGCCCAAGAGCCGCAACGCCGCCACGACGCTCGCCCTGCTCGGCACGGTCGCGATCAGCATGCTGCTCTCGATCATCGTGCTGGCCCGGATCATGCACGTGCGGGTGGTGGACTCCACCGGCGCCACCGGAGAGCTGCTGCTGAACGGCCAGAAGGGCCGGCCCGGTCCCGGTGGTGCGCTGGTGTTCCCGGACGGCACGTCGTACACGCAGGAGCCGGTGATCGGCCAGCTGGCCAAGGCGATCTTCGACCACTTCTCGCCGATGTTCTACGTCGTGGCCGCGGCCACCGGCATCATCCTGGTGCTGGCCGCCAACACCGCCTTCAACGGCTTCCCGGTGCTCGGCTCGATCCTCGCGCGCGACGGCTACCTGCCCCGCCAGCTGCACACCCGCGGCGACCGGCTGGCGTTCAGCAACGGCATCGTGGCGCTCGCCCTCGCGGCGATCGTCCTGATCGTGGCCTTCGACGCCGAGGTCACCCGGCTGATCCAGCTGTACATCGTCGGCGTGTTCGTCTCGTTCACCACCAGCCAGATCGGCATGATCCGGCACTGGAACCGGCTGCTGCAGACCACGGTGAGCCGCACCGAACGCGCCCGCATGCAGCGCAGCCGGGTCATCAACTTCCTCGGGGCCTGCGTCACCGGCGTGGTGCTCGTCGTCGTCCTGATCACCAAGTTCCTGCTCGGTGCCTGGATCGCGATCGCCGCCATGGTCGGCGTCTTCCTGCTGATGCAGGGCATCCGCAACCACTACACGCGGGTGTCCGAGGAGCTGCGCCCGGACGACGACGGCTCGGACGTCGTGCTGCCGTCCCGGGTGCACGCGCTGGTGCTGGTCTCCAAGATCCACAAGCCGACGCTGCGCGCCGTCGCCTACGCACGCGCCACCCGCCCGAGCTACCTCGAGGGCATCAGCGTCAACGTCGACCCCGACGAGACCGCTGCGCTGCAGGCGGAGTGGGAGCGCCGCGGCATCCCGGTACCGCTGAAGTCGCTCGACTCGCCGTACCGCGAGATCAGCAAGCCGGTCGTCGACTACGTGCGCTCGATCCGGCGCAGCAGCCCGCGCGACGTCGTCATGGTCTACATCCCCGAGTACGTCGTCGGGCACTGGTGGGAGCAGCTGCTGCACAACCAGAGCGCCCTGCGGCTCAAGGCCCGCCTGCTGTTCACGCCCGGCGTGATGGTGGCCAGCGTGCCCTGGCAGCTGCGCTCGTCCGAGGGCACCGAGGACCGCTTCGAGGCGCCGGTCGCCGGCTCGGCCCGGCGCGGCAAGGGCGCGTCCTGAGCCCCCGCGGGCGCGGCCCCGGCGGGCGCGGACCCCGGCCGGCGCGCACGCGCGACGACGGGCTGGCGGGCACCGAGCTCGAGCTCGAGGTCGGCCCGGTGGCGCACGGCGGGTTCTGCGTCGCCCGGCACGAGGGCCGCGTGGTGTTCGTCCGCCACACCCTGCCCGGCGAGCGGGTGCGCGCCCGCGTCACCGAGGGCGGGACGTCGTCGCGGTTCCTGCGCGCCGACGCCGTCGAGGTGCTCGACGCCTCGCCCGACCGGGTCGAGCCGCGCTGCCCGGTGAGCGGACCCGGAGGGTGCGGCGGCTGCGACTGGCAGCACGCCGCGCTGCCGGCCCAGCGCCGGCTCAAGGCCGACGTCGTGCGCGAGCAGCTGCGCCGGCTGGCCGGGCTCGAGGTCGACGTGGAGGTCGAGGCCGTCCCGGGCGACGACGACGGCCTCGGGTGGCGCACGCGCGTCGTGCACGCCGTCACCGGCTCGGGCCGACTGGGGTTCCACCGCCACCGCTCGCACGACCTGGTCGCGGTCGAGACCTGCCCCATCGCCGACCCCCGGGTGCAGGACGTGGAGCGGGCCGCGCCGACCTGGCCGGGAGCGGCGACGGTCGAGGTCGTCACGTCGTCGGGCGGCGACGAGCCCCTGGTGGTCGTCGCCCCGGCCGGACGTCGTCGTCCACTGGTGCCGTCGTCCGCCGACCTGCCGGCGTCGGTGGCGGTCGCCGGACCCGACGGTCTCGACCGGGTGCGCGGGCGCACCTGGGTGCGCGAGGTCGTGCCGCGGGACGACGCCGAGCCGCTGCAGCTGCGCGTCACCGGTTCGGGCTTCTGGCAGGTCCACCCCGGTGCCGCCGCCACGCTGGTCGAGGCCGTGCTGCGCGCGCTCGACCCGCAGCCGGGGGAGCAGTGCCTCGACCTCTACGCCGGCGTCGGCGTGTTCGCCCTGGCGCTCGCCGGACGGGTCGGCGCGGACGGCGCGGTGCTGGCCGTCGAGGGCGACGAGCAGGCCGTCCGCGACGCGCGCCGCAACCTGCACGACCACCCGCAGGTCGGCATCACCTCCGGCCGCGTCGACCAGGTGCTGGCCGCCACCGCGGAGCAGGGGCTGACCGCCGACCTGGTCGTGCTCGACCCGCCGCGCGAGGGCGCCGGGCGGCAGGTCGTCGAGCAGGTCGTGGCGACCGGTCCGCGGGCCGTGGCCTACGTGGCGTGCGACCCCGCGGCGCTGGCCCGCGACGTCGCGACGTTCGGCGAGCTCGGGTACCGGCTCGACGACGTCCGGGCGTTCGACTGCTTCCCGATGACGCACCACGTCGAGTGCGTGGCCCGGCTGGTGCCGGTCCGAGGTGGCCAGGGCCCGACGTCCGGGGAATGATCGAGGACGTGCCCGACGCCGCAGCGCAGGAGCCGCCGTTCGCGTGGCCGTTCGAGGTGCGCTACCACGAGGTCGACGCCCTCGGCGTGGTCTTCAACATGTGGTACCTCGGCTACTGCGACGCCGCCCAGGCGGCCTTCTTCGCCCACCTCGGGACGTCGTCCGCGGACCTGAACGCCCAAGGGCTCGACGTCATGTTGCGGCACGCCGACGTGCACTGGACCGGCTCGCTCGAGGCGTTCGGCCGGGCCGAGGTGCGGGTGGGCACGGCGTCGGTCGGCCGCACGTCGCTGCGGCTGCGGCACGAGGTCGTGCGGCAGCCGGACGGCGAGGTGGTCTTCAGCGCCGAGATCACCTACGTGTGCGTCCGGGTCGCCGAGCGGGCGCCCGTGCCGGTGCCGGACGCCCTGCGGCAGGCCCTGCAGCGGCACGCCGCCTGAGCCGTGGAAAATATCTCGATATCAAGATACTGTGGTCGACGCGGCGCACGCGGGTGCGTCCGAGGGACGAGGGAGCAGCAGTGAGCCAGGACAGCTTCGGCGCCAAGGGCGCTCTGACCGTCGGCGACGACGAGTACACGATCTTCCGGCTGAAGGGGATCGAGGGCGCGGACGACCTGCCGTTCAGCCTCAAGGTGCTGCTCGAGAACCTGCTGCGCACCGAGGACGGCGCCAACATCACCGCCGACCACGTGCGCGCCGTCGCCGGGTGGGACCCCAGCGCCGAGCCCGACACCGAGATCCAGTTCACGCCCGCGCGCGTGCTGATGCAGGACTTCACCGGCGTCCCGTGCATCGTCGACCTCGCCACGATGCGCGAGGCCGTCAAGGAGCTCGGGGGAGACCCCGCCAAGATCAACCCGCTCGCGCCGGCCGAGATGGTCATCGACCACTCCGTCATCGCCGACGTCTTCGGCCGCGAGGACGCCTTCGAGCGCAACGTCGAGATCGAGTACCAGCGCAACGGCGAGCGCTACCAGTTCCTGCGCTGGGGCCAGGGCGCGTTCGACGACTTCAAGGTCGTCCCCCCGGGCACCGGCATCGTCCACCAGGTCAACATCGAGCACCTGGCCCGCACCGTGATGGTGCGCGAGGTCGCGGGCGACGACGGCACGACCGAGCGCCGCGCGTACCCCGACACCTGCGTCGGCACCGACTCGCACACCACGATGGTCAACGGCATCGGCGTCCTCGGCTGGGGCGTCGGCGGCATCGAGGCCGAGGCGGCCATGCTCGGCCAGCCGGTCTCGATGCTCATCCCGCGCGTGGTCGGCTTCAAGCTGACCGGCGAGATCCCGGCCGGCGCCACGGCCACGGACGTCGTCCTCACCATCACCGAGCAGCTGCGCGAGCACGGCGTGGTCGGCAAGTTCGTCGAGTTCTACGGCGACGGCGTGGCGGCGGTGCCGCTGGCCAACCGCGCCACCATCGGCAACATGAGCCCGGAGTTCGGCTCGACCTGCGCGATCTTCCCGGTCGACGACGTCACGGTCGAGTACCTGCGGCTCACCGGCCGCGACGACGCGCAGGTCGCCCTGGTCGAGGCCTACGCCAAGGAGCAGGGCCTCTGGCACGACCCGTCGCGCGAGCCGCGGTTCAGCGAGCACCTCGAGCTCGACCTGTCGACGGTGGTGCCGAGCATCGCCGGCCCGAAGCGCCCGCAGGACCGCGTCGCGCTGTCGGAGGCGAAGGCCAACTTCCGCGAGGTGCTGCCGGCGTACGTCAGCGCGCGCGAGGGCGACCAGACCCTCGGCGACTCGTTCCCGGCCAGCGACCCGCCCACCCCGGACTCGCACCAGCCCGAGAACGGCGCGCCCGCGCACGACGGCGACGCGAGCACCCGCCCGTCGCGGCCGACGTCCGTCTCGCTCGACGGGCAGGACGTCGAGATCGACCACGGCGCCGTCGCGATCGCCTCGATCACCAGCTGCACCAACACCTCCAACCCCTCGGTGATGGTCGGCGCCGGGCTGCTGGCCAAGAAGGCCGTCGAGGCCGGGCTGGCGCGCAAGCCGTGGGTCAAGACCTCGCTCGCCCCGGGCAGCAAGGTCGTCACCGGCTATTACGACAAGTCCGGCCTGACGCCGTACCTCGAGAAGCTCGGCTTCTACCTGGTCGGCTACGGCTGCACGACCTGCATCGGCAACTCGGGCCCGATCATCGACGAGGTCTCGGCCGCGGTGAACGACGCCGACCTCGCCGTCACCTCGGTGCTGTCGGGCAACCGCAACTTCGAGGGCCGGATCAACCCCGACGTGAAGATGAACTACCTGGCCTCGCCGCCGCTCGTCATCGCGTACGCGCTCGCGGGCACGATGGACTTCGACTTCGAGAACGACCCGCTGGGCCAGGACACCTCCGGCCAGGACGTGTTCCTGCGCGACATCTGGCCCTCGGCGGCCGAGGTCGACGAGGTCATCGCGAGCTCGCTCAACAAGGAGATGTTCACCCGCGACTACGCCGACGTCTTCGCCGGCGACGAGCGCTGGACCTCGCTGCCGACGCCCACGGGCGACACCTTCGAGTGGGACGGCGGGTCGACGTACGTGCGCAAGCCCCCGTACTTCGAGGGGATGCAGCAGCAGCCGTCGCCGGTGCAGGACGTCACCGGGGCGCGCGTGCTGGCCAAGCTCGGCGACTCGGTGACCACCGACCACATCAGCCCGGCCGGCTCGATCAAGGCCGACAGCCCGGCCGGTCGCTACCTGGCCGAGCACGGCGTCGAGCGGCGCGACTTCAACTCCTACGGCTCGCGGCGCGGCAACCACGAGGTGATGATCCGCGGCACGTTCGCGAACATCCGGCTGAAGAACCTGCTGCTGGACGGCGTCGAGGGCGGCTTCACCAAGAACCTGCTGACCGGCGAGCAGGACACCATCTACGACGCCGCGCAGGCGTACGCCGAGGCCGGCGTGCCGCTCGTGGTCCTGGCCGGCAAGGAGTACGGCTCGGGGTCGAGCCGTGACTGGGCCGCCAAGGGCACCGCGCTGCTCGGCGTCCGCGTCGTCATCGCCGAGTCCTACGAGCGCATCCACCGCTCGAACCTCATCGGGATGGGCGTGCTGCCGCTGCAGTTCCCGGACGGCGAGAGCGCCGAGTCGCTGGGGCTGACGGGGGAGGAGACCTTCGACGTCACCGGCATCACCGAGCTGAACGACGGCACGACGCCGCGGACGGTGAAGGTCGTGGCCCGCCGCGAGGGCGCTGCCGACGTCGAGATCGACGCCCGCGTGCGCATCGACACCCCCGGTGAGGCGGACTACTACCGCAACGGCGGGATCCTGCACTACGTCCTGCGCTCCCTCGTCGCGAGCTGACCCCGCCGCACCGCAGCACCGCACGACCCGCACGACCCGGCGCCCCGTCGTCCGAGCCTCTCCCAGGCCCCCGGACGGCGGGGCGCCCGCGGTAGCGGGTGGCACCTTCTGGAGAGATCGCCCTTCTGCGGCCGTTCCAGGGGCGACTTCGCAGGAAGGTGCCTCGGGGCGCACGTTGGTCCAGCAGTGCGGTCCTGGACCCCTCCCCGACCGCACTTCTCAACCAAAGTGCGGTAGCGGGTGGGCACATTCTGGGGAGATCGCCTTTCTTCGGCCGTTCCAGGGGCGACTTCGCAGGAAGGTGCCTCGGGGCGCACGTTGGTCGAGAGGTGGGGTCCTGGACCCCTTCCCGACCGCACGTCTCGACCAAGGTGCGGTAGCGGGTGCCCTCGGGGTGGACGTCGGCGGGCCGGGTCCTCACGGCCGGTGACCAGTGGATTGCGTTGCGTGACAAGGGGTGTCCGGTTCGGCCGGATCCGTGCTGAGGACGACACGCCGAGACCTATTTGTTGTCCGGAACCACTAGACGACACCGCCGCCGCCCCATACGTTGTCGCCCACAACAATTACATCCACGTAGCGTCGACGTGTCTTCCACGTGACGGACGCACGGATCAACAGGAGGCGGTCGGGAGTGGTAGGCAAGCGCTACGTGGCAGTTGCCGGGGCCCTGGGAGTGGCACTGGTGCTCACCGCGTGTGGGAACAGCAGTGACGACTCGGGCAGCGGCGACAAGGCGGCCTCGAAGGGCAAGGTCGGGGTCATCCTCCCCGACACCAAGTCGTCGGCCCGCTGGGAGTCCTCGGACCGCCCGGCGCTGGAGAAGGCGTTCAAGGACGCCGGTGTCGACGCGGTCATCGACAACGCCCAGGGCGACAAGAGCCGGATGCAGACCATCGCCGACCAGATGCTGACGCAGGGCGTCACGGTGCTGGCGATCGTCAACCTCGACTCCGACTCGGGTGCGGCCATCGAGGCCAAGGCCAAGAAGCAGGGCGTCGCGACGATCGACTACGACCGGCTGACGCTGGGCGGCTCCGCCGACTACTACGTGTCGTTCGACAACACGGTGGTCGGCCAGCTGCAGGGCGAGGGTCTGGCCAAGTGCCTCGGCGACAAGAAGGCGAACATCGCCTACCTGAACGGCTCGCCGACCGACAACAACGCGACGCTGTTCGCGGCCGGTGCCCACAAGGTCCTGGACGCGAACCCGAACTACAAGAAGGTCGCCGAGCAGGCCGTCCCGGACTGGGACAACACCAAGGCCGGCACGATCTTCGAGCAGATGTTCACCCAGGCCAAGGGTGACATCCAGGGCGTCCTCGCGGCGAACGACGGCCTCGGCAACGCGGCCATCGCGATCCTGAAGAAGAACGGCCTGGCCGGCAAGGTCCCGGTCACCGGCCAGGACGCCACCGTGCAGGGTCTGCAGAACGTCCTCGACGGCAGCCAGTGCATGACGGTCTACAAGTCCGCCAAGGAGGAGGTGGGCGCTCTCGCCGACCTCGCCATCGCGATCACCAAGGGCCAGAAGGGCAACACCACCGGCACCACGCGTGACGACACGGGCAACCGCGACGTCCCGTCGGTGCTGCTGACCCCGAAGTCGATCATGGCCGACCAGGTCAAGGACGTCGTCTCGGACGGCGGCGCGAGCAAGGACGAGGTCTGCACCGGCACGTATGCCGACCTCTGCACCAAGTACGGCGTCTCCTGACGCACCGTCGGGTGGTCCCGGCGCCCTCGTGGCGCCGGGACCGCCCGACCCGCGTCCCGCGCGTGTACCGCAGCACCGACAGGAGAGGTCATGACCGAGCCGACCGACCAGCACGACCCGATCGAGCCCGCGCTGTCCGAGCCCCCGGCTGACACCCCCGCCGACCGCACGCCGGTCGACCCGGGCCAGCCGCTGCTCCAGCTCAAGGGCATCAACAAGAGCTTCGGCGCGGTGCACGTGCTGCACGACGTCGACCTGACGATCTACCCCGGTCAGGTCACCGCGCTGGTCGGCGACAACGGCGCCGGCAAGTCCACGCTGGTCAAGACCATCGCGGGCATCTACCCCTACGACACGGGCGAGTACCTGTTCAACGGCGAGCCCGTGCACGTCGCCGGCCCCAAGGCCGCGGCCGCGCTGGGCATCGAGATCGTCTACCAGGACCTCGCGCTGTGCGACAACCTCGACATCGTCGAGAACATGTTCCTGGGCCGCGAGACGACGGCCGGCGGCCTGCTCGACGAGGCGGCCATGTCGGAGCAGGCGCGCAAGACGCTCGCCTCGCTCTCGGTGCGCACCGTGAAGTCGGTGCGGCAGTCGGTGTCGAGCCTGTCCGGCGGCCAGCGCCAGACGGTCGCCATCGCCAAGGCCGTGCTGTGGAACTCCAAGGTCGTGCTGCTCGACGAGCCCACCGCGGCCCTCGGCGTGGCGCAGACCCGCCAGGTGCTCGACCTGGTGCGGCGCCTGGCCGACCACGGCCTCGGCGTCCTGCTGATCTCGCACAACATGGTCGACGTCTTCGAGGTCGCCGACCGCATCACCGCCCTGTACCTCGGTCGCGTGGCGGCCGACGTGCCGACGTCCGAGGTCAACCACAGCCGGGTGGTCGAGCTCATCACGGCCGGTCGTTCGGGGGATCTCGGGATCCCGCGCGCGACCGCCGCAGAGTCCGCCTGAGCCCGCCGACCACGGTTCGACCAGCAGAGGGAGCAACACGATGACGACGACGTCGAGCGACGCGAGCAGCGTCGCGGGCGCGGACTTCAGCGGCGACCAGCACGCGACCACCCTGAGCGGTGCGGCGCGCGAGTACGTCGACAAGCTGCGCGGCGGCGACATGGGCGCGCTGCCGGCCGTCCTGGGCCTGATCGTCCTGGCCCTGGTCTTCACGATCCTGCGGCCCGACACCTTCCCGTCGTTCGGCAACCTGGCCAACCTCACGGTGCAGGCCGGCGCGATCTGCGTGCTGGCCATGGGCCTGGTGCCGGTGCTGCTGCTGGGCGAGATCGACCTGTCGGCCGGTGTCGCCGGCGGCGCCTCGGCCGGCGTCATGGCGATCCTGATCAACGACAAGGGCTGGCCGTGGCCGATCGCCGTCCTGGCGGCCGTCGTCACGGGCCTGGTCATCGGCGGCGCGATCGGTCTGCTGGTCTCGCGTCTCGGCATCCCGTCGTTCGTCGTCACCCTGGCCTTCTTCCTGGGCCTGCAGGGCATCACCCTGCGCCTGATCGGCGAGGGCGGCACGGTGCCGGTGCGCAACGACGTCATCGTCGGCATCGCCAACTCCAACCTGCCGGTCGTCGCCGGCTGGGTGCTCGCCGTGGTGGTCGTGGTGCTCTACGCCCTCACCGAGCTGAACCGCTTGCGGCGCAAGAAGTCCAAGGGACTCGCGCACGCTCCTGAGGCGCTCGTGGTGGCCCGCATCGTCGCGCTCGCCGTGATCGTGCTGTTCGGCGCGTACGTGCTCAACAGCAACCGCGCCCGCGTGCCCACCGCCACCCTCGCCGGCATCCCGTGGGTCGTGCCGATCGTGGCCGTGCTGCTGGTGTTCTGGACGTTCGTCCTCGGTCGCACCAGCTACGGCCGCCACGTCTACGCGGTCGGCGGCAACGCCGAGGCCGCGCGCCGCGCCGGCATCGACGTGCGCAAGATCCGGATCTCGGTGTTCATGATCTGCACGGCCATGGCCGCGCTGTCGGGCATCGTGGCCGCCTCGCGCCTGAACGCCGTCACGCCGGACGCCGGTGCGGGCAACACCCTGCTGTACGCGGTGGGCGCTGCCGTCATCGGCGGCACCAGCCTCTTCGGCGGCAAGGGCAAGGCGCGCGACGCGATCGTCGGCGGTCTGGTGATCGCGACCATCGACAACGGCTTGGGGCTCATGGGGTTCGCGTCGTACGTGAACTACCTCGTCACCGGCGGCGTGCTGCTGCTCGCGGCCTCCGTCGACGCCATCTCGCGGCGTCGTCGCAGCGCCACCGGCCTCTGAGCGAAGGGACGCTGAGACGGTGTCCCCTGCACGCCGTCCGGGGACGGGCACGAACCAGGAAGCCGTGCGCCGGCACAACCTGGGCACCGTGGTCGCCCACCTCCACCACGACGGGCAGCTGTCGCGGGCCGAGCTGACGGCCCGGATGGGCTTGAACCGCAGCACGATCGGCGCGTTGGTGGGCGAGCTGGTCGAGCTCGGCGCGGTCGTCGAGACCGCGCCGAGCGAGCGGCACGGACGTCGGCGGGCCGGCGCCGGGCGACCGTCCCTCGACGTGCGGCCGAGCAGCGAGCAGGTCTACGTCATCGCGGTCGACATCGGGGTCAAGGTGCTCAACGTCGCCCGCATCGGCCTGGGCGGCGAGGTGCTGCAGCGCGCTAGCGGGCGCACCCCGGTGTCGCACAGCCCGGCCGCGGTGGCCACGGCCGTCGTCCGGCTGGTGCGCCAGATCGTCGCCCAGGTGCCCTGCGGCGCAGCGCTTCTCGGCATCGGCGTCGGCGTGCCCGGCGTCGTGCGCGAGCGCGACGGCGTCGTCCGCTTCGCGCCCAACCTGGGCTGGCACGACGTGCCGCTGGCCGAGCTGCTGCGCGAGCGCATGGCCGAGCACGTTCCCCTCCACGTCGCCAACGACGCCGACCTCGGCGTGATGGCCGAGCACACGCGCGGCGCCGCCGTCGGCTACGACAACGTGGTGTTCCTCATGGGCGACGTGGGTCTCGGCGGTGGCGTCATCGTCGACGCCCACCCGTTGCAGGGCGTCGGCGGCTACGCCGGCGAGCTCGGCCACCTGATGGTGAACTCGCGCGGCCGGGTGTGCCGCTGCGGCAGCACCGGTTGCTGGGAGACCGAGGTCTGCTCGCCCGCCGTCGCGCGGGCGCTGAAGGTCGAGGACACCGAGGTCGAGCCGCTGGTCGAGCGGCTGCGCGCCGTCGACCGTCCCTCGGCCGCCCTGCGCGAGGTCGGCCGCTACCTGGGCACCGGCCTCGGCAGCGTCGTCAACGTGCTGAACCCCGAGGTGATCGTGCTGGGCGGCATCTTCCGCGCGCTCTTCCCGGCCGTGCGCGACGACGCCCTCGAGGCCCTGACCACCGCAGCGCTGGAGGCACCGCGCGAGCAGGTGCACGTGGTGGTGCCGCAGCTCGGCGGGGACGCCGTGCTGATCGGCGCGGCCGAGAAGGCGTTCGAGGACCTGCTCGCCGACCCGGCACGGGCCCTCGGCGAGGCCTGCCGCGACGCCGCCACAGCCGCTGCACCGCCCGAGCGGGCGGCTCAGAGCAGGGCCAGCGTCCCCGCGTAGACGTCGCCGAGGACGTCGGCCGCCGCCCCGGTCGACGCGGCGTGCAGCCCCAGCGTGCTCAGCTCGACCCGTGCGGCGGACACGGTCGCGACCTCCCGCCGCACCACCGGCAGCACCCACGGGCCCAGCGGCACGAACGAGCCCCCCAGCACCACCAGCTCGGGGTCGAGGGTGGCGGCGAGGGTGACGAGCCCGGCGGCCAGGCGCGCGGCCACCCGCTCGACGCCGCCGCGCACCGCGTCGTCCGTGGCGCACCGCTGCGCGATCGCGCTCGCGGCGGTGACGGGGTCGGCGCCGGCCAGGTCGGAGGTCCCGCGACCGGTCTCGCGCAGCAGCGCGTGCAGGCCGACCGCCGTCTCCCAGCAGCCGCTGCGGCCGCAGGCGCACCGTCGTCCGGCCTCGCCGAGCGGCGCGTGGCCGACCTCGCCGGCCAGCCCGTGCGCACCGCGCTGGACCTGCCCGCCGACGACGAGACCGGCTCCCACGCCGACCGTGCCGGTCAGGTAGAGCAGGTGGTCGACGCCGCGGGCGGCCCCGAACGCCGCCTCGCCGGCCGCGGCGCAGTTGGCGTCGTTGTCGACCCGCACCGGGACGTCGCCGACGACGGTCGCGAGGTCGGCCGCGACGTCGCGGTCGTGCCAGTGCAGGTTGGGCGCCGCCAGCACGCGCCCCGTCGCGCGGTCGACCTGGCCGGGCACGGCGAGCGTGACGCCGATCAGCGCGCGGCCGTCGGTGGCCAGGTCGTCGACGCTGCGGCGGGCCAGGTCGAGCAGCGCGTCGGGCTCGGCGCCGGCCGCCGGCACCTGGGTGCTCAGCACCACCCGCCCCGACAGGTCGAGCGCCGTCGCGGCGAGGTAGTCGACGTTGACCTCGAGGCCCAGCCCGACGGTCGCGGCCCCGTGCAGCGCGACGGGCCGGCCCGGCCGCCCGGCCCGCCCCGGCGACGCAGGGGCGACCGGGCCGGCCGACGGCTCGGGCTCGGTCACCGCGCCCTGTGCCGCCAGGTCGGCCACGATCGCCGACACCGTGGCCTTGGCCAGGCCGGTGCGCTGCGCGATGAGGGCCCGGCTGGCGGACCCGTCGTCGCGCAGCGACCGGAGCACCAGCGCGGTGTTCTCCCGGCGCAGCCGGTCGGTGGCCGCCGGGAGCGGCCGGGACGACGGCACGAGCCTCAGCCGCGGACGCCGTACAGGTGCTCGAGCGCCAGCTGGTCGAGGTGCTCGAACGCCATGCCGCGCTCGGCCAGCACCTGCGGGTCGGCCAGCTCGGCCTGCTCGAGCTGCTGCCAGGTCTCGCCGTCGTCCAGCGTGGGCACCGACAGCTCGTCGACCCGTGCCGCGCGCATCGCCTCCTGCACCTCGGGGTCGGCGCGGAAGGCCTTCACCTTCTCGCGCAGCACCAGGTAGTTGCGCATGCAGGCCGCGGCGCTGACCCACACACCGGCGTCGTCCTCGGTGCGGGCCGGCTTGTAGTCGAAATGCACCGGGCCGTCGTACCCGCCGGACAGCAGCGTGTCGACGACCCAGAAGGCCCCGCGCACGTTGCCCGCGCCGAAGCGCAGGTCCTGGTCGAACCGCGGGCCGTGCTGGCCGTTGAGGTCGATGTGGAACAGCTTGCCCTGCCACAGCGCCTGCGCGTAGCCGTGCGCCGCGTTGACGCCGGCCATCTCCTCGTGCCCGATCTCGGGGTTCACCCCCACGATCTCCTTGTGCTGCAACGTCTCGATGAACGCCAGGGCGTGCCCGACGGTCGGCAGCAGGATGTCGCCGCGCGGCTCGTTGGGCTTGGGCTCGATGGCGAACCGCAGGTCGTAGCCGCGGTCGGTGACGAACTGGCCGAGCAGGTCGAAGCCCTCGCGGTAGCGGTCGAGCGCGGCGGCGACGTCCTTGGCCGCACCGCTCTCGGCGCCCTCGCGGCCGCCCCAGCAGACGTAGACCTTGGCGCCGAGCTCGGCGGCGAGGTCGATGTTGCGCATGACCTTGCGCAGGGCGAACCGGCGCACGTCGCGGTCGTTGGAGGTGAAGCCGCCGTCCTTGAACACCGGGTGGGTGAACAGGTTCGTCGTCGCGGTCGTGACGACGAGGCCGGTGTCGGCCAGGCCCTTCTTGAACCGGTCGACGATCGCCTGGCGCTCGGAGTCGCTGCTGCCGAAGGGGATCACGTCGTCGTCGTGGAAGTTCACGCCGTAGGCGCCGAGACCGGCGAGCTCGTGCAGCGACCGCACCGGGTCGAGCGGGGCGCGCGTCGGCTCGCCGAAGGGGTCGCGGCCGGCGTAGCCGACGGTCCACAGGCCGAACGAGAACTTGTCCTCGGGCGTCGGGGCGGGGATGTGCATCAGGAGCTCCAGTCGTCGGTGCGGTCGCGCAGCCTGGCGTAGGCGGCGCGGACGTCGGGGGTGGGGTCGGCCTCGAAGGTCTGGACGTCGGGCAGCGGCCACGTCGGGGCGGAGGCCGCGCCCGACAGGGCCCAGGCGGCCTGCCGCGCGGCGCCCAGGGCGACGTACTCGGCCTCGCCCGGCACCACGACCGGGCGGCCCAGCACGGCCGGCGCGAGGCGGCGCACGGCGTGGTTGCGCGCGCCGCCGCCGACCAGCACGACGCGTTGCACCGCGGTGCCGGTCACCTCGACCAGGCGGTCGACCGCGTCGGCCAGCGAGCAGAGCAGGCCCTCGACGGCGGCGCGGGCCAGGTGCTCGGGACCGCTGGACGTCGTCAGGCCGTGCAGCGTGCCGGTGGCGTCCGGGCGGTTGGGCGTGCGCTCGCCGTCCAGGTACGGCAGCAGCGTGACGCCGCCCGCGCCCGCAGGGGCCTGCAGCGCGAGCGAGGCGAGGCCGTCGTGGTCGACGCCCAGCAGCCGGGCCGTGGTGTCGAGCACCCGCGCGGCGTTCAGCGTGCAGACGAGCGGCAGGTAGGCGCCGGTGGCGTCGCAGAAGCCCGCGACGTCCCCGCTCGGGTCGGCGCTGGCCGACGTCGCGACGAGCGAGGCCACGCCCGACGTCCCGATCGAGACGGCGACGTCGCCCGGCTGCAGCCCCAGGCCCAGCGCGGCGGCCATGTTGTCGCCGGTGCCGGGCGCGACGACGGCGCCGCCGTCGGTCCGCCCGACCGTCTCCGACGGCCCGGCCACCCGGGGCAGCTCGAACCCGTGGCCCAGCGCGGACTCCGCCAGCTCAGGACGCCACGCGTCGTCGGCGGGGGAGAAGTAGCCGGTGCCCGACGCGTCGCCGCGGTCGGTCGTCGGGACGTCGGGCCGACCGGCGAGGGTCCAGGTCAGCAGGTCGTGGGGGAGCAGCACCCGGCGCACCGCGGCGGCGTGCTCGGGCTCGTGGTCGCGCAGCCAGCGCAGCTTGGTGGCGGTGAAGGACGCGACGAGCACCGAGCCCACGGCGTCGGCCGTCGCCTGCTCCCCGCCCCACTCCTGCACGAGCTGCTCCGCCTGGGCCGCCGAGCGGACGTCGTTCCACAGCAGCGCCGGCCGCACGGGACGGTGCTCGGCGTCGAGCGCGACCATACCGTGCTGCTGGCCGCCGACCGCGACGGCCGCGGCGCGGGGGAGCAGGTCGGCCGTGGTGCGGGTCAGCGCGTCGAGCCAGGCCCCCGGGTCCACCTCGGTGCCGCCGGGGTGGGGCGCCTGCGCCTGGTCGACGACGGTGCCGTCGTCCGCGCGCACGAGGACGGCCTTGCACGACTGCGTCGAGGAGTCGATCCCCAGCACCAGCTCGTCGCTCACCACGGCTCCTCGGGACGGTCCACGTCGACGTCCGCCAGTTTCGTTCGAGTCTCGAACGAAGTCAAGAGGCAGACCCCGGACGACGGCGTGCCACGATGCGCGGGTGCAGGTCGAGCAGCTGGCGCGCGGTGTCTCGCCCGACGTCCTGGAGATGCTGGCCGACGTCCTGGTCGACTGCGTCGACGGCGGGGCGAGCGTCGGCTTCCTCGCCGGCCTGACCGCCGCCGAGGCCCAGGACTGGTGGCGCCGCGAGCTCGCGGACGACGGCGCGCTGACCTGGGTGGCCGTCGACGACGGCCGGGTGCTGGGCTGCGTGCGCCTGCTGCTCGCGCGCCCGGCCAACGCGCCGCACCGGGCCGAGGTGAGCAAGCTGCTCGTGCATCGGGACGCGCGGGGGCGCGGGGCGGCCGGCGCGCTGCTCGACGCCCTCGAGGCCGGCGCGCGCGAGCTCGGCCGCTCACTGCTCGTGCTCGACACGCAGACCGGCAGCCCGGCCGAGGGGCTGTACCGGCGGCGGGGCTGGCAGCCGGTCGGGACGGTCGAGGGCTACGCGCTGACGCCCCGCGGCGAGCTCGCGCCGACCACGGTCATGGCGCGCACCCTCTGACCGTCGGCGGTCTGCCGCACACTGGGGCCGTGAGCGACGTGCACCTGCCGCCGGGCTGGCCGGCCGTCGTCCGGCCGCCGGGGGCGCCGGGCTGGCAGCGGTCGGCGGTCTCGTGGCTGCTCGACCAGTGCCCGTCCGAGTACCGCGGCTACCCCGCCCTGCGCCAGCAACCGGTGGCCCTGGCCTGGCTCGCCCTGCGGCACGTCACCGCCCAGGGGCAGGCCAACACCGCCGCGCGCTCGGCGGCCCGCGCCGAGCTGCGCGACGACCTCGAGACGCCGGCGCTCGACGGCGTCCTGGTGGCGCTCGACCACGAGCACGCGCGGCTGATCGAGGTGCACCGGGCCGTGCGGCTGGTGGGGGACGCGCTGCGCGGGCTGACGTACGTGCCGAGGTTGTGAAGACCGCGCCGAGGTCCGTGGCCTCGCGCGACCGCACGCGGTGCGCGACCTAGACTGGCGGTCATGCTCCTCGAGTCGATCAAGGGGCCGCGCGACGTGCAGCGGCTGAGCCGCGAGGAGACCAAGACCCTCGCCGCCGAGATCCGCCAGTTCCTGGTGCGGGAGGTCGCGCGCACCGGAGGTCACCTCGGCCCCAACCTCGGCGTCGTCGAGCTCACCATCGCGATCCACCGGGTCTTCGACTCGCCGCGCGACACGGTCGTGCTCGACACCGGTCACCAGTCCTACGTGCACAAGCTCCTCACCGGCCGGCACGACTTCTCGCGCCTGCGCAGCAGCGGCGGCCTGTCGGGCTACCCCTCGCGGGCCGAGAGCGTGCACGACGTCGTCGAGAACTCGCACGCCACCACCGCGCTGTCGTGGGCCGACGGCATCGCCAAGGGACGACGGCTCAAGGGCGAGCGCGACCGCCACGTCGTCGCGGTCATCGGCGACGGCGCCCTCACCGGCGGCATGGCGTGGGAGGCGATCAACAACATCGCCGCCGACAAGGACCTGCCGCTCACCATCGTCGTCAACGACAACGAGCGCTCCTACGCCCCGACCACCGGCGGCCTGGCCCAGCACCTCGCGACGCTGCGCACCACCCGCGGCTACGAGCGGTTCCTGCAGTGGGGCAGGAACGCGCTCGGCCGCACGCCCGTCGTCGGCGGCGCCATGTACGAGACGCTGCACGGGGTCAAGAAGGGCCTCAAGGACATCGTCGCGCCCCAGGGGATGTTCGAGGACCTCGGCCTGAAGTACGTCGGGCCGGTCGACGGCCACGACGTCGAGGCGCTCGAGCGGGCGCTGCGCCAGGCCCGCGCGTACGGCGGCCCGGTGCTGGTGCACGTCATCACCCAGAAGGGCCGCGGCTACGCGCCGGCGCTGGCCCACGAGGGCGACCGGTTCCACGCCGTCGGCCCGATCGACCCCGAGACCGGCGAGGCGCTCGCCAGCTCTGGCGTGCCCTGGACGTCGGTGTTCGAGGAGGAGCTGCTCGCCGTCGCGCGCGAGCGGCCCGACGTCGTCGGCGTCACGGCGGCGATGTGCATCCCGGTCGGCCTCGAGCGCTTCCAGCAGTCCTACCCCGAGCGCGTCTTCGACGTCGGCATCGCCGAGCAGCACGCCACGACCAGCGCCGCCGGGCTGGCCTTCACCGGGCTGCACCCGGTCTTCGCCGTCTACGCCACGTTCTTGAACCGCGCCTTCGACCAGCTGCTGATGGACGTCGCCCTGCACCGGGCCGGCGTCACGTTCGTCCTCGACCGCGCCGGGGTCACCGGCCCGGACGGCGCGAGCCACCACGGCATGTGGGACCTGTCGGTGCTGCAGGTGGTGCCCGGCCTGCGGCTGGCCGCCCCCCGCGACGCCGCGACCTTGCGCGAGGAGCTGCGCGAGGCGCTGGACGTCGACGACGCGCCGACCGTGCTGCGCTACTCCAAGGGGTCGGTGCCGAAGGACGACCTGCCCGCCGTCGAGCGCGTGGGCGGGGTCGACGTCCTGCACCGCCCGGCTGACGGCGCCGACGCCGACGTCCTGGTCGTCACGGTCGGGCCGATGGCCGGGCTGGGCCTGGACGTCGCCGACCGGCTGACCGCGCACGGCATGAGCGCCACGGTCGTCGACCCTCGCTGGGTGCTGCCCGTCGACCCCGAGCTCGTGCGGCTCTGCGGCGAGGTGCGCCTGGTCGTGGTGGTCGAGGACGGCGTGCGGGCCGGTGGCGTGGGCGCCCGGCTGGCGCAGACCGTGCGCGACGCCGGGCTGAGCACGCCGGTGGTCGACCTCGGCCTGCCCGTGCAGTTCCTCGACCACGCCGAGCGCGGCGAGATCCTGGCCCAGGTGGGCCTGACGGCGCAGGACGTCACGCGGCGCGTCGTCGAGGAGCTGGCCCGGCTCGAGCCCGCGCTCGAGGGTCGCCCGGTGGCCGACGACCGCAGCTAGGTCCCGGCAAGGCGCTCGACGACGGGAGCGAGCTGGTCGAGGTCGCCCACCAGGAACGACGAGATGCCGAGGCGCTCGCGCAGCTCGGTGAACTTCTCGACGAACCGCTCGTGCGACCCGATGAACACGTGCGGCGAGTCGATCACGTCCTGCTCGCTCAGCTCGACGCCGGAGCGTTCGGCCATCATCGCCACGACCTTGGCCGCCTCGCCGTGCAGGTCGTCGGTGACGGTCACCGGCCACAGCGAGGGGTAGACGTTGAACGTGAGCTCGTCGAAGCGCTCGCCCGCCGCCTCGCGCACCCAGCCGATCTTCTCCTCGGTGGCGGCCCAGGTGTACGACCTCGGGTCGGGCCGGACGCCGGGCAGGATCCGCGGCGCGAGACCGACCGTCTGCGCCTCGCGGGCCGCCAGCTCGAGCGTGCGCCGACCGCCGCCGCCGATGAAGAACGGCGGGTGCGGTCGCTGCACCGGCAGCGGCTGGCCGTCGTGCTCGGTGATCGTGTAGTGCTCGCCCGCGAACGAGAACGGGCCGTCGGCGAAGCAGCCCTTCAGCACCTGCACCGCCTCGGCCAGCCGCGCCTGCCGCACCCGGACCGGGTCGAACGGCAGGCCGATCGACGTGTACTCCGGCTCGTTCCACCCGGCGCCGATCGCGACGTCCAGGCGACCCTGCGACAGCACGTCGAGCGTCGCGAGGTCCTGCGCCAGGACGGCCGGGTGGCGCAGGTCGTTGTTGTGCACGAACGCGCTGACCCGCAACCGTTCCGTGAGCGCGGCGACGGTGGCGAGGTAGGGGATCGGCGCGGGCTGGCCGAGCAGGTGGTCCGGCAGGACGAAGGTCGTGATGCCCAGGTCTTCCGCCGCGCGGGCGCGCTCGCCCAGCTCGCGCGCGCTCGAGACGTCGAAGGCGTCGGCCAGGAAGCTGAAGGGCTTGCTCACGCGTCCCCCTCGTACTCGTCGGGCAGCCGCATCGCCGGGCCGCCGACCTGCAGGCCGAGCGGGGCCGCCCGCCCAGCCGGCTCCTCCCACGCCTCCTGCCGGCCGAGGGCGGTCAGGTCGAGGTAGGGGTACGCGTTGTGGAACTCCTCGATGCCGCGCCCGTACGTCGAGTAGGTGTGGAAGACCTCGTCGTCGACGCGCAGGAACGCGCTGATGGCGGGCATCTCCGTGCCGTTCATGGCGGACTCCCACGGTCCACCGGTCCACGGGGTGCCGGCCTCGGCGAGCTCGGCGGCGGTGCGGAAGTGCAGCAGCACCGGGGCCACGCGGTCGTCCAGCGTCGTGTGGAAGTCGTAGTTGAACGACGTGCCGTACGAGGAGTACCAGGGGAAGTCCCAGCCCATGCGCTCCCGGAACGCGGCCAGCTTCGCGTACGGGGCCCGTGAGACCGCGACGAGCGAGGTGCGGCGGACGTGCAGCTGGCGCAGCCGGCCGATGCCGTCGGCAGCCGACGCGCAGCTCGGGCAGCCGTCGTCCCAGTCCGGCCCGAACATGAAGTGGTGCACCACCAGCTGCCGGCGGCCCGCGAAGAGGTCGAGCAGGCTGGCGCTGCCCTCGGCACCCTCGAAGACGTAGGGCTCGTCGACCCGCACCATCGGCAGCCGCCGTCGCTCGGCGTTGAGCGCATCTCGGGCTCGGGTCATCTCCTTCTCCTTCGCCAGCAGGGCCCGGCGCGCGACCAGCCACTCCTCGCGCGAGACCACTGCGGGCAGGTCGTCGGTCGGGCTCCCGGTCGTCGTCATGGCGACATCATGCTCCCGCGTGCCGGGGTGACAGAACGGGCAATTG
Source organism: Angustibacter peucedani (assembly GCF_054779595.1). NCBI lineage: Bacteria > Bacillati > Actinomycetota > Actinomycetes > Kineosporiales > Kineosporiaceae > Angustibacter > Angustibacter peucedani. The sequence goes on along the minus strand of NZ_BAAGXY010000029.1, from coordinate 7,836 downwards.
GCGTGTATCCATGTCCCGCGCCCGGTGATCAGCACCGGGCGTCATCACACCACGCAGGGGGAAACATGAAGAGCGTCAAGACGTTCGCGGTCGCGGCCGCCTCGATGATCGCCGTCTCGGTCGGCCTGGCGGCGGCTCCGGCCGCGCAGGCGGGCACGGGCGACTGCTCCGGCAGCCTGATCCTGCGCCGGGTCGTCAGCGCGGGTGGCACCGGCGTCGGCGAGCTCGTCGTCTACTACAACGCGAGCACCGGCAACAACTGCGCCCGCTTCAACCACATCGGCCCGAGCTACGGCGTGGCCCGCGAGACCAACGTGTTCATCGAGAAGTGCCCGACGAACAACCCGGCTCGCAACTGCTTCCTCGCCGGTGGCCCGAACGACAGCGACCTGGCCACCTACGCCTACTACGCCGGCCCGGTGCAGGTGCACTCGCCGAGCACCTGCGTCCGCGTGTACGGCTACATCCGCTGGAACGGCGCGGTGCGCGACGTCGAGGTGATCACCGGCTGCTGACGGCCGGCGGCACCCGCCGCGGGGGCGGCGTCAGCCCTTGACGCCGCCCTCGTTGGCACCGCGCACGAAGTAGCGCTGCAGCAGGGCGAACAGCAGGGCCACCGGGATGGTGGCGAGCAGCGCGCCGGACAGCTTCAACGGGTACTGCGTGCCCGCGCCGAGCGAGCCGCCCACGAGGTTGGCCAGCCACAGCGGCAAGGTCTGCAGGTCGGCGCTCTGCACCGACACCAGCACCTGGGCGAACTCGTTCCACGACCCCTGGAACGACAGGATCGTCAGCGTGATGAGCGCCGGTCGCGCCATCGGCAGCACCACCGACCAGAAGATCCGGAACGTCGACGCGCCGTCGATGCGCGCCGCCTCCTCGATGCTGGTCGGCACCGACTCGAAGAACTGCTTCATGATGAAGACCCCGGCCGCGTCGGCCAGCAGCGGCAGCACCAGCGCGGCGTAGGTGTCGTAGATGCCGAGCTGGTTGAGCACCAAGAACTTCGGGATGAGCAGCACGACGCCGGGCACGGCCATCACGGCGAGGATCGCGCCGAAGACGACCTTGCGCCCGGGGAAGCGCAGCCGGGCCAGGGCGTAGCCCGCGAGCGAGTCGAAGAAGACCCGGCCCGCCGTCACCAGCACGGTCACGACCACCGAGTTGAGCACCGCGCGGGGGAAGCCGGACGACCCGTTGGCCAGGCGCCCCAGGCTGTCGCGCACCGAGAACGGGTCGGGCACCAGCGAGAGCGGGTGGGCGGCGGCGTCCGCCTGCGTCTTGAACGACGTCACGATCTGGATGACGAACGGGAAGAGGTACACCAGCGCGAAGAAGACCAGCACGGCGTACCCGAGGAAGACACCGGCGAACGAGCGGCGACGTCCGACGCCGACGCTGGCCACGCGGTCGGCGGTGCTCATGCGCGCGCCTTCCGCGAGCGGCGCACGGCTCGGCGTTCGGCGATGGCGTCCTTGTCGCGCATGACGAACCGCTGCAGCAGCGTGAACACGATGATGATGGCGAAGAGCACGAACGACATCGCGGCCGCCGGCCCCCAGGACTTGTCGGCGAACCCGTAGCGGTACGACAGGTACGCCGGGCTGAAGGTCGTCTTGTCCGGTCCGCCCTGCGTGGCGATGAAGACCTGGTCGAACACCTGCCAGCTGCCGATCAGCCCGAGGGTGATGACGAGGAACGTCGTGGGCTTGAGCATCGGCAGCACCACGTACCGCAGCCGCTGCCACGCGTTGGTGCCGTCCAGCAGGCTCGCCTCCTCGACCTCGGCCGAGATCCCTTGCAGCGCAGCGAGGTACATCAGCATGAAGGTGCCGGACGTCGTCCAGACGACGAGCATCACGAGGGTGAGCATCGTGACGCTCGGCCCGGCCAGCCAGTCCCACCAGGTGAGGCTGAGGAAGCCGTGGTCGGTGAGCGCGGACGGCGGGGCGTCCGGGTCGACGAGGTGCAGCCAGCCCAGCACCAGCTGGATCGTGCCGCGACCGTCGTCCAGCCAGTTCGGTCCGTCGACGCCCACCCACTTCAGGACGCCGTTCACGGCCCCGCCGCTGAACAGGAACACGAAGACCGTGGTGATCGCCACCGAGCTGGTCACCGACGGGAAGTAGAACGCCGAGCGGAAGAACCCCTTGCCGCGCAGCACCTTCGAGTTCACGACGAGCGCCAGGAACAGCGCCAGCGCGGTCTGCAAGGGCACGACGAGCACGGTGTAGTAGAAGACGTTGCGGATGCTGGTCATGAAGTCCTGGCGCACCAGGCCGTCCTGGCCGAGCAGGTCCGTGTAGTTCTTGCCGCCCACCAGCGGCACCTGCGAGCTGAACGGGCTGCCGATGCCGCCCCAGCCGGTGAGGCTGACCCACAGCGCCATGACGACCGGGATGGCCAGGAACACCACGATCAGCAGCACCGCCGGCGAGACGAACAGCCAGCCGCTGAGCCGCTCGCCGCTGCGGATGCCGCCCCGGCGGCGCCGGGGTCGCGGCGCCCGGGACGCGGCGGCGACGGCCGGTGTCTGGGTGGACGTCGTCACGGGGGTCCTCCTGTGGGTGACGGGACCGCCCGGAGCGGTGCCGCGGGGAGCCGTCGCCTGGTGACGGCTCCCCGCGGGCCGCGGTACCGGGGGAGTGCGGGGTGGTGCTACGAGCCGAGGGCGGCGGTCAGGTTCTTCTGCAGCCGCGACAGGATCGCCGCCGGGTCGCTCGACCCGAGCTTGGCCAACCCGTTGTCGTAGTCGGCCAGCACCTGCGTCGTCTTCGGCGCCTTGATCGGGCCGACGCCGTAGGCCGCGCCGTCCAGGAACACCTGGTCGTCCGGGAACTTCGACGCGTACTGGTCCTTGACCGACTGCCGCGACGGCATGACGCCGAACGCGTCGGCGAAGGCCAGCTGCTGGTCGGCCTTGGTCATGGCGTTGACGAACGCGACGGCCTGGTCCTTGTACTGCGAGGCCGCCGGGATGCCCCAGCACTGGGTGAACGCGAGGGTGCCCTGCTGCGCGCCGGCCGGCAGCGCGACGACCTGGTACTTGACGTCCGGGAAGTCGCCCTTCATGGCGCCCTTGATCCAGTTGCCCTCGATGGTCATCGCGGCCTTCTGCTTGCCGAAGGCCTCGCCGCCCCAGCCCGCACCGACCTGGGAGGAGTACTTCATCAGCCCGGCCGAGAGCAGCTCCTTGGCGTAGCCGAGGCCCTGCGCGTTGGCCGGGTCGTCCGCCGTCGCCTTGCCGTCCTCGCTCACCAGGTGACCCCCGGCCTGGACGACGAACGCGTCGACCCGGTCGTGGCCGGGGCTCACGACGAGCGGCGTCACGCCGGGCAGCTTGCCCTTGAGGGTGGTGAGGACGGTCTTGAGCCCGGCCCAGTCCTTGGGCACGTCGGCGTCGGTGAGACCGGCCTTCTTCCACAGCCCGGTGTTGATCTCGAGCGCGAGCGTCGAGAAGTCCTTGGGCGCGCAGTAGAAGGTGCCCTTCCAGGTGAAGGCGTCCTTGAGGTTCGGGTAGAAGTCCGAGGCGCCCTCGGACTTGTCCCCGTAGGCGTACAGCGCCCCCTGGGCGGCGTAGTCGGCGAACTTCGAGGCGTCCAGGTAGAAGACGTCCGGCGGCTTGTTGGCCGCGAACGCCTGGCCGAGCTGCTGGTCCATGTTCTGGGCCGGCGTCACGGTCACGGTGTTCCCGGACGAGCTGGCGAACGCGTCGGCCGCCTTCTTCACGGCGGCGGTCTCGGCGTCGCCGGAGGACGCGATCAGCACCTGCAGGGTGGCCTTGCCGGTCTTCTGCGGCGCGTCGCCCTGGTTGTCCGAGAACCCGCCCCCGCAGGCTGCGGTGGCGAGCAGGACACCTGCGGCGAGCGCTGCTGGCAGGATCCGTCGGGGGACGTGTGTCACGCGGGAGCTCCTTCGCTAGGCCCCGGCCGGGCGCCGGGGCGGTGGGGGTGGGCGCGCCGCGAGGACTCGCGGACGACGAGGTGGGGCGCGAGCAGCGCGGACGGCGCGTCGGCGGTCAGCGACGGCTTGCTCGCGAGCACGGGGTCGAGCTGGGTCACCAGCCGGCGCACGCAGGCGGCGGCGACCTCGTCGATCGGCTGGGCGACGCTCGACAGGCCGAGCGTGGACGCGAGGACGGTGTCGTCGAAGCCGACCACGCCGACGTCCGCCCCGGCCTGCAGACCGCGCTGGCGCACGGCCTGCAGCGCGCCGACCGCGAGCGAGTCGCTGGCGCACACGAGCGCGGTGGCCGGGTCGTCCCCGCCCAGCAGCCGCTCGGCGGCCGCCCGGCCGTGCTCGACGCCGTCGGGCACCTCGACGTCCAGGCCCTCGGTGCGCAGGCCGTGGTCGGCGGCGGCGCGCGCCCAGCCGGCCCGCCGGTCGTCGCCGGACCCCGAACCCTGCGGCCAGCCGACGAAGCCGATCCGCTCGTGCCCGCTGGCCACCAGGTGCGCGACGGCCTCGGCGGTGCCGTGCGAGCCGTCGACGTCGACCCAGTCGTGCGCGTCCTCGCCGCCCCAGGGCCGGCCGAACGTCACGAAGGTCAGCCCGCGCTCGCGCAGCCAGGCCGTGCGGTGGTCGCCGTGGTGGGTGCTGGTGAGCACGAAGGCGTCGATCTCGTGGGTCGCCGTGAGCCGCTCGTACGAGCCGACCTCGCCGGCGTCGTCGTCGGCGGTGAACAGCAGCACCTGGTAGCCGTGCTCCTGCGAGTGCTCGGTGAGCGCGTGCAGGAAGCGGTCGAGGACGACGCCGTTGATCCCGTCGCGCAGCGGCTCCATGCGCAGCGCCAGCAGCCGCGAGCGCCGGGTGCGCATCTGCCGGGCGGCCAGGTGCGGCCGGTAGTCGAGCTCGTCGATCGCCTGCCGCACCCGGTCGAGCGTCTCGGGCCGCACCAGGTGGGGGGAGTTGAGCACGTTGGACACGGTCTGCCGGGAGACGCCGGACCGGGCGGCGACGTCGCTGAGGGTGGGACGGCTGCTGGCGGAGCGGGTGCCGGAGGTCGTGCTCACGGCTGCCTCCTCCTGGCCCGCGGGGCCGTGCCGCCGGCGGGGCCTCGTCGCCCCTCCGCCTGGTGGTGCCCTGCCGTCCTTGGGGGGTTGATCTGCTGCCGCCCGGGGGACAGGATGGCCGTCGTGGAACGATCATTGGATCGTTCAAACGGACAGATCGCACCTTGCTCCGTCCCCCGACCCCGTGTCAAGACCCTGGCTCCGTCCGGGCATGCTGGGGCCGAGCCCGACGAGCAGACCGGAGACCTCATGGCGACCGCGGCCCAGCCGTTCCTGCACGAGCTGGTGACCTGCCTGCACGCGCCCACGACGGCGCTCGGCGGCCGCGACGGGCAGGTGCGCGAGCGCGGGGCGCAGGGCGTGCTGCACGGTGACGTGCGCGTGCTCAGCGCGGCGGTGCTCCAGGTGGCGGGCGTCGAGCCGGAGCCGCTGACGGCCGGGCTCGGCGCCAGCGCGAGCACCGCGGCGTTCAGCGGGGTGGTGCGGCCGCTCGGCGAGCCCGGCCCCGACCCGACGGCCGTCGTCGAGCGCGAGCGCACGGTGGGGCCGGGCACCCTGGACGAGCACGTCACCGTGCGCAGCGGCGGCCGGGCGACGTCTGCCGAGCTCGTGCTCGACCTGGCGGCCGACCAGGCCGGCGTCGAGCAGGTCAAGGCGGGCCGGCCGGTGCCGGGCGCCCGCTCGAGCGCGCCGGCCGAGGGGGTGGCCGGCTGGACCGGCGGCGGCGTGGACGTCGACCTGCTGGCTCCCGGGGCCGCGGTCGAGGTGGTCGACGACGGGGCGACCAGCGGCACGGTCCGCGTCCGGCTGAGCTGGACCGTCCAGGTGCCCGAGCGCGGTGCCGCGGAGGTGACCTGGGGGCTGCGCGCGCACGACCGCGAGGGTGCGGTGGTGGCGGCCCCGGCGGACCCGACCTGGTCGACGCCGCACGTGACCGCCGACGACCCCCGGTTGGCCGCGCTGCTCGCGCAGTCCCTCGCCGACCTGGACGCGCTGCGCATGGCCACACGCGCGCACCCGCAGGACGTGTTCGTCGCGGCCGGGTCGCCGTGGTTCTTCACGCTCTTCGGCCGCGACAGCCTGTGGGCCGCGCGCATGCTGCTGCCGCTCGGCACCCGGCTGGCCGAGGGCACTCTGCGCACGCTGGCGGCGCACCAGGGCACGCACGTCGACGACCGCACCGGCGAGGAGCCCGGCAAGATCCCGCACGAGCTGCGCCGCGCGGCCAGCACGCACGACGAAGCGGGTGCCGACGGCGCGATGGTGCTGCCGCCGCTCTACTACGGCACGGTCGACGCGACGCCGCTGTGGGTGGTGCTGCTGCGCGACGCCTGGCGCTGGGGGATGGTCGAGGACGTCGTCCGCGAGATGCTGCCGTCGCTGCGCGCGGCGCTGCGCTGGGTGGTCGAGCTCGGCGATACGGACGGCGACGGGTTCCTCGAGTACGCCGACCGCAGCGGCCGCGGGCTGGCCAACCAGGGCTGGAAGGACTCGGGCGACGCGATCCGGTTCGCCGACGGCACGCGCGCCGAGGGACCGGTGGCGCTGTGCGAGGTGCAGGGCTACGCGCACGAGGCGGCCGTCGCGGGCGCCGAGCTGCTCGACGCGCTCGGCGAGCCGGGCTCAGAACCGTTGCGGCAGTGGGCCTGCGACCTGCAGACGCGGTTCCGCGAGGCGTTCTGGGTGGGCGAGGGTTCCGATCGTCGTCCGGCCCTTGCCCTCGACGGCGACAAGCGTCCGGTCGACGCCACCACCACCAACATCGGCCACCTGCTCGGCACGGGGCTGCTCGACGCCGCCGAGGAGGCCCTGGTCGCGGAGCGGCTCGCACGGTTCGACATGCGCAGCGGCTACGGCTTGCGCACGATGTCGTCGGACGACGGCGGCTACTGGCCGCTGAGCTACCACTGCGGCAGCGTGTGGCCGCACGACACCGCCGTCGTCGTCCTGGGCCTCGTGCGCTCGGGCCACCGCGAGCTCGCCGGTGCGCTCGTGCGCGACCTGCTGGACGCCGGGGCCTCGTTCGAGCACCGTCTGCCGGAGCTCTTCGGCGGCCGGGCGGCCGCGGACGGGCTCGGCCCGCAGCCCTACCCGGCGTCGTGCCGCCCGCAGGCGTGGTCGGCCGCCGTGGCCGTGGTGCTGCTGCAGGCCGTCCTCGGGCTGGACGTCGACGCGCCCGCAGGCGAGGTGAGCGCCACCCCGGCCCCGGGAGCACCCGTGGGCGCCGTGCGGGTGGAGGGCCTGTCCGTGGGCGGGCGCCCGCTCGCGGTCGAGGTCGACCGCGCCGGCCAGGTCGTGGCCGTCGAGCGCTGAACTCGTCGCGCCAGCCGGCTCAGCGGTACAGGACGTCGCGCTCGTGCAGCGCGATGGTGGCGCCGGGGTCGGCGAGCGCGAGCCGGGCGAGGTCCTGCGGCGCGGCCGTGGGGGCCAGCGTGATCTCGTCCGCGGTGACGAGCAGCGGCCGGCCGATGCCGCGCAGCTCGGGCTCGGTGGCCGCGGCGGCCGCGCCGACGAAGGCGGGGTCGATGCGGGCCAGGTCGAACCAGCCGCGCGAGCGCATCGGGACGGCGACGGCGCGCATGCCGGTGCCGTCGGCGGCGGCCAGGTGGGTGCGCAGCGCGCGACCGCTGAGCAGCGTCAGGACGTCGCAGCCGCCGATCGGCCGCACCACGCCCTGCCGGTCGCGCTGGAGCCGGTCGGCGGCGAGCGAGGCCATGGAGTCGCGCTGCTCGGCCGCGGCCTGCCACCAGCCCGTGGTGACCGCGCCGGCGGCGCGCACCGCCCCCGGCGGCAGCGGCACGGGCACGGGCGCGGAGGCGGCGGG
>NZ_BAAGXY010000028.1:0-31357 GCF_054779595.1 Angustibacter peucedani | reverse complement strand
GGGCACCGAGCTGATCAGCGGGCGCGGCGCGTCGGGGGCCGGCGCCGGCGCGGACGGCGGGACGTCGGCCCCGGCCGGCCGCTCGTGGTCGGTGGTCTCGGCCGACGGCGGGGGCAGCGTGAGGTCGACGACCGACGGGTCGGCCGGACGGCGCGGGGCCGGCTCGGGCGCCACCGGGTCGGGCGCCGCAGCCGGCTGTGCCGCAGGGGTCGCGGCCACTGCCGGCTCGGGCGCCGCCGGGGCCGCGGGCACGCCGCCCAAGTCCAGACCGCGCTCGGTGGCGCCGAACAGGAAGTCGTACGAGAGCGCGGGTCCGTCGTCCGGCACCGGTTCCTGCTCCGGCACCGGGGCCTCGGCAACCGGCTCGGGCTCGGCCGGCACCGTCAGCGACGGCGGCAGCGGCCAGGCCGCCTCGACCGGCGCGGCGACCGCGCGCTCCTCCTCGACCTCGGCGACCGGCGGGTCGAGCGGGACGCCCGACGCCTCGTCGAGGCCCGGCGCGAGCAGCACCAGCGCCTCGACGTCGGCCAGGTCGAGGTCGAGCCACGGCCGCGCGCCCAGCGAGACCACGACCTGCTCGCCCGCCGCCGTGCGCACCACGGCCCGGGCCGCACCGCGGACGACGACGCGCGCCGTCCCGTCCTCGGCCCACGACGCCGCGACCACGTCGGGCACCGCCCGCAGGCCGCCCACGAGCAGCTCGTCCAGCACGTCGTCCAGCACCGCGAGGTCGGTGCTGGCGGTGGCCCGGCAGGCGTCGGCCACGGCGTCCGGAGCGCCGTCGTCGAGCACGACGACGAGCCCCGTGCCGCGGACCAAGGTCCACGGGCCCGAGGCCACGACGACGTGCGGACGCACCGCTGCTACCCCCCTGCTCCGGTGAGCTGGCCCCGCGGTGAGGTGTCCTCGTCGACGTCGGCCACCCCGGCCCCCCGCGAGAGCGCGACGACGATAGCAGTGACGTTGTCGCGGCCCCCGGCCTCGAGCGCGGCCTCGACCAGCCGCTCGGCGGTGCGCTGCGGCTCGTCGTCGTCGGCCAGGACGGCGGCGATGACGTCGTCCTCGACCTCGTCGGTCAGGCCGTCCGAGCACACGACGAACCGCTCGCCCGGCTGCTGCGGCACCACCCACAGGTCGACCTGCGGCATCGGGTCGTGCCCCAGCGAGCGGGTGACGACGTTGCGCCGCGGGTAGGCGCGGGCCTCGGCCGGGCTGAGCATCCCGGCGTCGACCAGCTCCTGCACCTCGGAGTGGTCGACGCTCACCTGGTGCAGGTCGCCGTCGACGTAGCGGTAGACGCGCGAGTCACCCACGTTGAAGACCGCCCAGTGCGGCGAACCGCCGGCCTGCACGACGACGAGCCCGCTGGCCGTCGTCCCCATGCCGGACTGCTCGGGGTGGCGGGCGGACGACGAGAGCATGTCGGCGTTGGCGGTACGCAGCGCGGCGAGCACGTCGGCGGCGCGCAGGTCCTCGCGCGGCGCGAGCTCGCGGAACGCCTCGACGACCAGCCGGCTCGCGACGTCGCCCGCGGCGTGGCCGCCCATGCCGTCGGCCACGACGTACACCGACCCCTCGGCCAGCACGCAGTCCTCGTTGCGCCGCCGGCGGTGGCCGACGTCCGTGGCCGCCCCCACGGCCATCTCGAGCGGGGACGCCGTCACGGTGCCGAGGTCGGCGCGGCCGGGTCGGCCCCGGTCGTGCTCGTGCCCCCCGGCGCGACGGTGACCTGCTGGATGACGCGCTGGATGAGCGGGTAGTCCTCGGTGGCGGTCGTGCCGCCGACCGAGCCGGTGATCTGCACGAGGTCCTGCAGGTCGCCCGCGGGCAGCAGGGTGAACAGGTGGGCCTGCACCACGGTGCCCGCCGCGGGGTCGACCCACGACACATTGCGCCCGGCGTACTCGTGCCCGCCGAAGCTCGAGCTGAACGGCTCGCTGGCCTCGCCCCTGGGCTTGGCCCGCGCGTACTCCTCGACCTCGGTCATGGCGTCGGCGAGCGAGTAGTCACCGCCGCGCCGCTCGAAGCGCAGGACGACGTTGGCCAGGAAGGCGTTCTGGCCGCGGTCGGCCACGCGCGCGGCGAGCGCCGTGCCCGGCACCGAGACCGCCTCCCAGCCCTCGGGCACCTCGAGCGCGGCCGAGGGCGCCCCCGGGAACCGGTCGCTCGGGTACTGCAACGTCGTCATCGCGCTCTCCTCGCCTGTCCTGTCCATCACGATCGCCCCGCTCGTCCGCACATCGTGTCATTGCTCCCCTCGGGCCGGTGCCCGATCGCGCCGATCAGCCGATCCAGCCGGTGGCGCCGTCCCACAGGTCGCCCGCGGTGTCACCCACGGAGTCGAGCGCCTCGCCCGGGTCGACCTCGAAGCCGACGTCGAAGCCGCCGCCGATGCCGAGCGTCGCGCCGACGTCGAAGTGCACGCCGACGTTGCTGGTGGTGAAGCTGGCGTCCACGTCGGCGTGCGCGCCGATGCCGTACGACAGCTCGCCGCCGCCGGTGGCGGTCACGCCGTGCGAGGACGCCGAGACCTCGGTCTGCACCTTGCCGCCGGCGAACGCCTCGCCGCCCGCGCCGATCTTGGCGCCGTCCTTGCCGATGCTGCCCTCGGCCTTGCCGGTCGCCTCGGCGCCGACGTACCCGGTGGTGTGCTGGCCGTACTCGACGCTGCCGACCTTGCCCTTGCTGGTGCTGCTCGCGTAGGCGGCGTAGATGCCCGCCGTGCCGGTCGCGCCGAGGGTCAGGCCGTTCTTGTCGATCTTCAGCTCGGCCTCGTGCTCCTCGCGGGCGGAGCCGAAGGCGACGTAGGCCGGGCCGTCCTCGTCGCCGAACTCGAGGGCGTTGGCGCTGTGCTCGCCGCCCTGCTGCCACAGCTGCACCGAGGGGTCGACGTGGTCCTTCCACGACGGGTCGTGCTGCAGCGGGCTGGTGCCGTCCTGGTGCCAGGTGTCGGTCGTCTCGTAGCGCCACTCACGCTTCGCGCCGTCGCCGTCGACGTAGGTCTTGGTGTCGGACGTCGTCGTGCTGCCGTCCGGGTTCTCGATGGTCCAGCGGTCGTGGTCGGTCCAGTCGGGCTCGGGGTCGTGCTCGTACGACACCCCGGGCGTCACGCCCCAGGGGGAGTCGTCGTCCCCGCCCCCGCCGTCGCCGTCCGACGTCGAGCCGCCGGGCGTCGGGCCGACCGGGCCGACCGGGTCGTCGCCCCCGCCGCCCGTACCACCGGTGCCGCCGCCGGCCGTGCCCCCCAGCCCGCTGGTGCGGCGCTGTTCGTCGGCCTGCCCGTGCAGGGTGCGGGCGCAGCCGGTGAGGGCCTCGTGCGCCTGGGTCAGCTGCGGGGTGACGACGTCGCGCCACTGGCCGAGCAGCCGCGCGTAGTCCGGGCCGGACCAGCCGCCGTGCATGGCGGTCATCGCGTGCGCCGCCCGCTCCCGGATGGAGTCCAGCGACCGGGCGTCCGCCCGCAGCAGCCCGGCGATCCGGTCCAGCTCGTCCGGATCGGCCCCCATCTGCAGAACCATCACGTACCTCCCCTGTCGTGGCGCACACGCTAACCGTGACCAGGGCTCCCGGACGATGGGGAGAACTCCCCTGACCGGCTCCCCACCGTGCGCGTCACCCGTCCGGGTGCTGGCTACCGTGGGGCCGTGCCCTTCGTCGCGGACCTGCGCACGGTGCTGCGAGGCCGCGACTTCCGCCGGCTGTTCGCGGTCCGCGTCGTGTCCCAGGCCGGGGACGGCGCGTTCCAGGTGGCGCTGGCGAGCCTGGTCTTCTTCTCGCCCGAGCGGGCCGCGACCCCGCAGGCCACGGCCGCCGTCTTCGCCGTCACCGTGCTGCCCTACACCGTGGTCGGGCCGTTCGCCGGGGTGCTGCTCGACCGGTGGCGGCGCCGGCAGGTGCTGCTGGTCGCGAACCTGGTGCGCACCGTCATGGTGCTCGGCGTCGCGGCGCTGGTGGCGGGCCACCACGTGGGTGTCCCGCTGTACGGCGCGGTGCTGGCGTGCCTGGCGGTCAACCGGTTCTTCCTCACCGCGCTCGGCGCCGGGCTGCCGCACGTCGTCCCGCGGCACGAGCTGGTGATGGCCAACGCCGTCTCGCCGACGTCCGGGACGCTGTCGGCGCTCGCGGGCGGGGGCCTGGCCTACCTGCTGCGCGCCCGGCTCCCCGAGGGAGACCGCGGCGACGCGGTGGTGCTGGTCGCGGCCGCGGCGGTCTACCTCGGGTCGGCGCTGCTGGCCCTGCGCATGGCGGCCGGGCTGCTCGGTCCGGACCACGGCGAGCGGACGGCGGTGGGCTGGCCCGCCGTCGTCCAGGGGGCACGGCACGTGCGCGAGCGGCGGCCGGCGTGGGACGCGCTCGCCGTGATCGGCGTGCACCGGTTCGCGTACGGCCTGACGACGATCGCCACGATCCTGCTGTGCCGCAACCACTTCAACGACCCGGACGACGTCCAGGCCGGGCTCGCGCTGCTGGCCCGGACCTTCATCGCGGCCGGTGCGGGGTTCGGCGTGGCCGCGCTCGTGACGCCGGTCGCGACGTCCCGCTGGGGCACGGGCGGCTGGATCGCCCGCTGCCTGCTCGCCGCGGCGGCGGTGCAGGCCGTGCTGGTGGTGGTGCTCGTCGTCCCGGTCGCGCTGGTGGCGGCGTTCCTGCTGGGCGTCGCGGCGCAGGGCGTGAAGATCTGCGTCGACGCCGTGGTGCAGCGCGAGGTCGACGACGACTTCCGCGGCCGGGTCTTCGCGTTCTACGACGTGGTCTTCAACGCGGCGTTCGTCGTGGCGGCGACCTGCGCAGCGCTCACCGTTCCGGCCGACGGGTTCTCGCCGGTGCTGTTCGCCGTGGTCGCCGCGCTCTACCTCGGCGCCGGCCTGCTCTTCGCCCGCACCCTGCGCCGCCCGGCCCCCACCCCCGCCGTGCGTCCGAAGAACTGGTCGCCATAGCGACCGTTCCTTCGGACGCAAGGGCGGGTCAGGTCGACGACTCGGGCTGCTCGGACCACCACGCGAGCAGCCGCTCGCGCGCGGCCTCCGGCGGCAGCGGTCCCTCGTCGAGGCGCACCTGCAGCAGGTGCTGGTACGCCCGCCCCACCACCGGGCCGGGCCGGACGTCGAGCAGCGCCATGATCTGCTGGCCGTCCAGGTCGGGCCGGATCGCCGCCAGCTCCTCGGCCTCGGCCAGCCGCTCGATCCGGGCCTCGAGCTCGTCGTAGGTGCGCGAGAGCCGCGCGGCCTTGCGCACGTTGCGCGTCGTGGAGTCCGAGCGGGTCAGCTTGTGCAGCCGGTGCAGCAGCGGCCCGGCGTCGGTGACGTAGCGGCGCACGGCCGAGTCGGTCCACTCGCCGCCGCCGTACCCGTGGAAGCGCAGGTGCAGCTCGACCAGCCGCGCGACGGCCTTGACCGTGTCCTTGTCGAACCGCAGCGCCTTGAGCCGCTTGGCCACGAGCTTGGCGCCGACCACCTCGTGGTGGTGGAAGCTCACCCCGCCGCCCGGCTCGAACCGACGCGTCGCCGGCTTGCCGACGTCGTGCAGCAGCGCCGCGAGCCGCAGCACGAGGTCGGGACCGGGCACGTCGTCGTCCTCGAGCGCGATCGCCTGGTCGAGCACGGTCAGGGAGTGCTCGTAGACGTCCTTGTGGCGGTGGTGCTCGTCGATCTCGAGCCGCAGCGCGGGCAGCTCGGGCAGCACCACGTCGGCCAGCCCGGTGTCGACCAGCAGCCGCAGCCCCTCGCGCGGCGCCGGCGCCAGCAGCAGCTTGACCAGCTCGTCGCGCACCCGCTCGGCCGACACGATCGAGAGCCGCTCGGCCATCGCGGTCATCGCGGCCTGCACCTCGGGGGCCACCGCGAAGCCGAGCTGGGCGGCGAACCGGGCGGCGCGCATCATCCGCAGCGGGTCGTCGGTGAAGGACGCCTCCGGCGTGCCGGGCGTGCGCAGCAGGCCCTGCGCCAGGTCGGTGAGGCCGCCGTGCGGGTCGACGAAGTCGCCGGCCGGCAGGGCCACCGCCATCGCGTTGACCGTGAAGTCGCGGCGCACCAGGTCGTCGTCCAGGCGGTCGCCGTAGGCGACGACCGGCTTGCGGGAGTCCGCGTCGTACGCCTCGGCCCGGTAGGTGGTCACCTCGACGACGTCGTCGCCCTTGCGCGCGCCGATCGTGCCGAAGGCGCGCCCGACGTCCCAGGTGGTGTCCGCCCACGCGGCCAGCACGCGCTCGGTGTCGTCCGGGCGGGCGTCGGTGGTGAAGTCGAGGTCGTTGACCGCCCGCCCGAGGATCAGGTCGCGCACCGACCCGCCGACCAGCGCGAGCGCGAACCCGGCGTCCGCGAAGCGCTCGCCGAGACGGACGGCGACGTCGGGCACCTGGGGGCTGGACACGACCGCACAGCCTAGGTCAGGTGGCGCGGGGCCGGGCGACCCGCTCGTTAGAGTGACGCCGTGCCCCACCCCTCGCCGCGCCCTGCTCGACGGCTGCCGTCGGTCGAGGAGACGTCGGCCGGCGGGCTGGTCGTCGACCGCTCGGACGGCGAGCCGCGGGTGGCGCTGATCGCCCGCCGCAACCGGGCCGGCCGGGTCGAGTGGTGCCTGCCCAAGGGCCACCTGGAGGGCGACGAGACGCTCGAGCAGGCCGCCGTGCGCGAGGTCGCCGAGGAGACCGGCATCCGGGGTCGCGTGCTCGCCTCCCTCGGCACCATCGACTACTGGTTCTCGGTGCCCGACAAGCGGATCCACAAGGTGGTGCACCACTACCTCCTGGAGAAGGTGGGCGGCCGCCTGACCATCGAGGACGACCCGGACGCCGAGGCCATCGACGTCGCCTGGGTGCCGGTCGGCGAGCTCGACGCGAAGCTGACCTTCCCCAACGAGCGCAGGATCGCGGGCCAGGCCGCCCGCCGGCTCGCGGACATCTCGTGACCGCGCGGGTCCTGCGGCCGCTGCTGGCCGCGCTGCTCGGCGTGCTCGCCGTCGGCGCACCGCTCGTGGCGCCCACGACCCTGCACCCGCTGCCCCGCGCGGCGGCCGCCGAACCCGGCGAACCGCTGCCCGCCCGCATCACCCTCACCGCCGTCGCTCCGAGCCTGGTCACCCGCGACGCCACCGTGCAGGTCAAGGGCAGCATCACCAACACCGGCACCGCGCCGCTGGACGAGGTGGTCGTGCGGCTGCGCGCCGTGGGCGGCCGGCTCGGCACGCGGCTGGACGTCGCCGCCTGGCTCGACGGCAAGGACCAGCGCGAGGGCGTCCCGGTCGAGCCGTCCGTCACCCTGCCGCACCCCCTCGCACCGGGCGGTCGCGCCCGCTTCGTGCTCGACGTCCCGGCCGGGGCGCTCGCGCTCGGCCCCGAGTTCGGCGTCTACCCGCTGGTCGTCGACGCGCGGGCCACGCCCGAGGGCGGCGAGCGCGACCAGGTGGCGCTGACCCGCACCACGCTGCAGTGGCAGCCCGAGAGCCGCCAGTACGAGGCGCAGCAGATCACCTGGCTGGTGCCGTTCACCGGGCTGCCCGGACCGGTCGCCGGCACCGGCGACGCCGCGCAGCAGCTGGCGCGCACGGCGGCAGCGGTCGGCCCCGGCTCGCGGCTGCGCGACCTGCTCGACGCCGCCTCCGGCCCAGGAGTGGTCTGGGCCGTCGACCCCGAGCTGCTCTCGACCCTGCAGCAGGCGGCCACGGCTCCCGGCACGAGCTCGCCGACGTCCACCGGCACCGCCACGAGCGGGGGGACGGCGACGACGCCCACCGGCACCGGCAGCCCGACGACCGGCGGGGACGGCGACGGCACGGACGCCGGCGCCGCCGACCGGGCCGTGGTCCGCGACTACCTGGCCGACCTCAAGGCGGCCGCGGTCGGGCGCGAGGTGGTCGAGCTGCCGTACGCCGACCCCGACCTCGAGGCGCTGGGCGACGCCGGGGCGCTCGCCGTGCTGCCCGCCGCCCGGGCCGCCGGCGCGGGCACCATCACCGAGGTGCTCGGGGTCACCCCGCGCACGGACGTCGTCTGGCCGGCCGACGGGTACGCGAGCGACGAGCTGGTCACGGCCCTGGCCGGGCAGGGCACGAGCGCGCTGGTGCTCGACGACCGCACCCGTCCGCTGGTCGAGGCGCTGAGCTACACGCCGGACGCCCGCACCACGAGCCTGCCCCAGGACACCACGGCCGTGCTGTCCGACAGCGCGCTCTCGGGCCTGCTGGCCCGCACCCGGCGCACGAACGCCGCGAGCACCAGCCGGCTGCTGGCCGAGACGGCCGCCGCCACCACCGAGCGCCCGGGACTGAGCCGCCGGCTGCTCGTCACGGTGTCGCGCACCGCCGAGCTCGACCCGACGGCCTTCCGCTCGGCCGTGGCCGCCGCGTCCGCCGCGCCCTGGCTGCGCACCACGCCGCTCGACGCGCTGCTCGCGCCCGCCGCCGACCGCGGCGACAGCTCGACGCTGGCCCGGCGCGAGGGCCCGGCCCCGCGCGGACGACGCGTGCAGGGGATCCGCGGGGCCGACGTCCAGGTCGGTCTCGGCCTGCGCTCGCAGCTCTCGGCCCTCGGCGAGGTGGTCGACGACCCGGTCGGGACGACGGCGGGCCTGCAGCGCTCGACGCTCGACCTGTTCTCGTCGACCTGGCGGGGTCACCGCACCGAGCTCCCCGCGCGGCAGCAGCGCGAGCGCCAGGACGTCGCCCGGCTCACCCGCCAGGTGCGCGTGCTGCCGACCACCATCACGTTCCTGCGCAGCTCGGGCCAGCTGGTGCTCACCATCAGCAACGACCTCGACCAGCCGGTGCACGACCTGCGGCTGAAGGTCGTCGCGCCCAGCCCGCGGCTCGTCGTCAGCCAGGAGGTCAGCGACCCGCTCACGCTGCAGCCGGGCACCCGCGCCAGCGTCCGGGTGCCGGTGCGGGCGCTCGCGAGCGGCGAGGTGGCGCTGCAGGCGCAGCTGCTCGCGCCGTCCGGTGCGGTGCTCGGCGCCACCGAGCAGGTCAAGGTCCGGGTGCGCCCCACCGACTCCTGGGTGCTCACGGTGGGCGGGGTCGTCGTCGGGCTGGTGCTCGCGGTGGGGCTCGTGCGCGCGCTGCGCCGGCCGCGGCGGCGGGCCCGGGCGGCGACCACCCCGCGTGAGACGCTGACGTCCCCCGACCTCGAGGACGGTGCATGAGCGAGTCGCGCTCCGGCGACCCGAGCTTGATGCGGTCGACGTCCGTCATGGCGGCGGGCACGTTCGCCTCGCGCATCCTGGGCTTCGTCCGCACCTCGCTGCTCACCGGCCTGCTCGGGGTGAGCGGCGCGCTCGCGGCCGACACCTTCGCGACCGCGAACACCGTGCCGAACCAGCTCTACAACCTCATCGCGGGCGGCCTGCTGAACGCGATCCTGGTGCCGCAGATCGTGCGGGCGGCCCGGCACGACGACGGCGGGCAGGCGTTCCTCGACCGGCTGCTGACCCTGTCGCTGCTCGGCCTCGCCGCGGTGACCGTGGTGGCCACCGCGCTCGCGCCGCTCGTGCCGGTGGTGCTCAAGCCCAGCCACTTCACCTGGGACGCGAGCACAAGAGCGCTGTGCGTCGCCTTCGCCGTCTGGTGCCTGCCGCAGGTCTTCTTCTACGGCGTCTACACGGTGCTCGGCCAGGTGCTCAACGCGCGCGGCCACTTCGGCGCCTACATGTGGGCGCCGGTGGCCAACAACGTCGTGGCCATCGCCGGGCTGGTGGCGATGTTCTTCTGGATCGGCGGCTTCGACGGCCGGACCAACCCGCACCCGCCGTCGAGCTGGACGTCGGGCGAGATCGCGCTGCTGGCCGGCACCGCGACCCTCGGGGTCGTCGTCCAGGCCGTGGTGCTGCTGGTGCCGTTGCGCCGCATGGGGTTCCACTACCGACCCCGGCTCGGGCTGCGCGGCGTCGGGCTCGGGTCAGCGGGCGCCGTGGCCGGATGGACGTTCGCCGCCGCCCTGATGGGCCAGCTCGGATACATCGTCACCGCGAAGGCGGTCAACGCAGCCGGCGCCGCGGGCGGGCCGGGCCAGAACTCCTACGGCAACGCGTTCCTGCTGTTCATGCTGCCGCACTCGCTGGTGACGGTCTCGCTGGTGACCGCGCTCTTCACGCGGATGAGCCACGCGGCGGACGCCGGCGACCTGCGCACCGTGCGCCGCGACGTCTCGGTGGGGCTGCGGCTCACCGGCGTCGCGACGGTGCTCGCGCTGGCCGGCATGGTCGCCGTCGGCTCCGAGCTCACCGACACCCTGTTCCTGAAGAACAGCCCGGCCGACACCCGGGCGATCGCGCTCGCCGCCACGGCGATGATGCTCGGCCTGGTGCCGTTCAGCGCCCAGTACCTGTTCCAGCGCGCGTTCTACGCCTTCGGCGACGCGCGCACCCCGTTCTTCATCCAGATCCCGGTCGTCGTGACCATCGCGGTCACCAGCTACCTCAGCGGGCGCTACCTCGACCCGAGCGACATCGTCGTCGGCATCGGGCTGGGCATGGCCCTGGGGTACGCGGTGGGCGCGGTGCTGTCGGCGGTGACGCTGCACCGCCGGCTCGGCGGGGCCCTCGACGGACGACGGGTGCTGCGCACCTACGTGCGGCTGGCCTGCGCCGCCGTGCCGGCCGTGGTCGTCGGGCGGCTCGTCGCGTGGGGCGTGCACGGCGCGCTCGGGACGACGAAGCCGGCCGCGGTGCTGGTGCTCGTCGTCGGCGGCTCGCTGGTCGCGGTCACCTACGTGCTGGTCTGCCGGCTGCTGCACGTGAGCGAGCTGGACGAGGTCGCCGAGCCGGTGCTGCGCCGCCTGCCGGGTCGACGAGGCCGATAACGCTCAAGTCGGGCCCCGCGTCGTCCGACCTGATGGGCATGGCGAGCTGTGACCTGCGCACCCCCACGAGCGACCGGGGTGACATCGTGCTGGGCTGGCTCGTGAAGATCGTGGTCATCCTGGCCGTCTTCGGCGTCGTCGCGTTCGACGCGATCTCGATCGGCACCACCAAGATGTCGGTCGAGGACCAGGGCGACACCGCGGCCCGCGCCGCGAGCGAGACCTGGCAGCGCACGCACGACGCCCGCGCCTCGCTCGCCGACGCGCAGAAGGCCGCCGCCGAGGCGAACCCGCTCAACGTCGTCGTGCCGGAGTCGTTCGCCGTCGACGCCGACGGCACCGCCCACTTCACCATCGAGCGCGAGGCCTCGACGCTGGTCGCCCAGCACATCGGCCCGCTGCGCAAGGTCTGCCTCGTCGACGCCGCGGCGATCGGGCGGAGCACGGCGTGACCTCGCGGCCGCTCGCCCGCGTCGCGGCGCTGGCCGTGGCGGGCGTGCTCGCCGCGGTCGTGCTGCCCGCGGCACCGGCGTCGGCCGACCCGAGCGTCGCCCAGCTGCAGCACCAGGCCGACGCCCTGCGCGCCCGCCTCGACGCCCTGGCCGTCGAGCAGGACCTCGCCGTCGAGCGCTACGACGCCGCCAACGAGGCGCTGCTGCAGGCCACGACCGGCCAGGTCGCCGCCACCACCGACGCCATCGACAGCCAGCGCGCTGCCGCCGCGAGCGCCGACCAGGCCGCCGCCCGGGTGCGCGCCATCTACCAGAGCGGCGGGCCGATCGGCCTCACGGCGACCGTGCTGCAGAGCGCCTCGCTGGACGACGCGCTGGTGCGCTGGCACGCCGTCGACGACGCGGTCGGCGCGATCGTCGTGGACGACGCCGACACCGCCCAGATCCAGGCCGCCTCGGTGCGCCGGCACGAGGCCACGGCAGCCGCCGCCGGTCGCTCGCGCGCCGTCACCGTGGCCCGCCAGCTCGCCGCCGACCAGGCCGCCGCCGCCGTCACCAGCGCCATCTCGCGCCAGCGCGCTCTCGTCGCGAAGGCCGACGACGCCGTGGTCGCGCTCGTCGAGCAGCAGCGCCAGCAGGCCGCGGGCGCCGCGCTCGCCCGCGCCGTGCAGGACGCGCAGGCCCTGGGGCTCGGCGGCATCACCGACGCCGCCGGCCACGGGCTCGAGGGCGCGACCGCCGGCTCGCAGCAGCTGCCTGACGTCCCGGCCCCCAACGCCGTCGCGGCCGCCGCCGTCTCCGCCGCCGCCACCCGCCTCGGCCTGCCCTACGTGTGGGGCGCCACCGGGCCGACGTCCTTCGACTGCTCGGGCCTGATGCTCTGGGCCTACGCGCAGGCCGGCGTCCCGCTGCCGCGCACCTCGCGCGCCCAGTACGCCGCGCTGCCCCACGTCCCGCTCGACCAGCTCGCGCCGGGCGACCTCGTCTTCTACGCGACCGACGTCAGCAACCCGGGCACCATCCACCACGTCGGCATGTACATCGGCAACGGGCTCTCGCTCTACGCGCCGCAGACCGGCTCGAACGTCAAGATCGGCCCGGTTGGCTACGGCCGCATCATCGGTGCCGCCCGCCCCACCCTCGGCCGCTGACCCGGACGTCCGTGGGTCGCACCGCAGGATCGGGACCGGGCCGGGGTCCGAGCCCTACCATGGGACCGCCGCGGCCGAGCCGTCCGCGGGTCGCACGCGCGCCGAGGGGAGGCCGACGCTGAACAGGGTGGGACCGGGGAGCGTCCTCGGCGGGCGCTACGTGCTGCGGCGCCGGCTCGACGGCGCGGACGCGTCGTCGACCTGGCAGGCGCACGACGAGACGTTGGACCGGCTGGTGCACCTGCGCGCCGTCGGGGCCGACCACCCGCACGGCGAGGCGGTGCTGGACGCCGCGCGCCGGGCGGCCGCCGTCGAGGACCCGCGCCTGGTGCGCGTGCTGGACGTCGGCACCGACGACGAGATCACCTTCGTCGTCACCGAGTGGCTGGCCGCCGACTCGCTCGAGACCCAGCTGCGCGGCGGACCCCTCGCGGCCGACAGCGCCCGCACCGTCGTCGGCGAGGCGGCGCTCGCCCTCGAGAACGCCCGCCACCGCGGCCTGCACCACCTGCGCCTGACGCCCAGCACCGTGCGGCTGTTCGACGACGGCACGGTCAAGGTCACCGACCTGGCCACCGCAGCCGCGCTGGACGGCGTCGAGGTCGGCGGCGGGCGGGGCGAGCTCAGCAGCGACGAGGCCACCGACCTCGACACCCGCGACCTGGTGGCGCTCGCGTACGCCACGCTCACCGCGACCTGGCCCCTGCCCGGGGGCAGCGAGCTGCCGGCCGCACCGCTGGTCGCGGGCAAGCCGGTGGCCCCCGCGCAGATCGTCACCGGGGCTCCGGCCGACCTCGACACCCTGTGCGCGCAGACCTTCGCCGGCGCGGGTGCTCCCGACTCGCCCGGCGACCTGGCCCGGCAGATCGCGCCGTGGGGCCGCCAGCGCCAGGTCGAGCGGGCCGACGGCACCTTCCCGCACCTGCTCGCGCCCACGAAGCGGCCCCCGCTGCCCACCGCACCGCCCGCCGTCCCGGAGCAGCACCGCACCGAGCCCGAGCCGAAGCCGGTCGACGCGACCAGCACGCTCGCGCCGGTGGCGGCCACCGGCGTGCTCCCCTCGGTCGAGACCACCCCCGAGAACACCCCCGAGCGACCGGTACCGGCCGAGACCCGCTGGGACGCCGACGACGACGACCGCGACGCCCTGTTCCACGACGTGCGCGGCGGCTACGGCGACGGGTACGACGACGACCCGTACGGCGACGACGTCGTGCCCGGCGGCGGACGCACCGAGCCCGGCCGCGACGACGGCGAGCGCCGCCGCAGCGGCACCGCGCTGGCGCTGGTGGGCGTGTTCGTCGCGGTGTTCCTGGTGCTGGCCTACTGCGGGCTGCGCGGCCTGGGCGACAACGCCTTCGTCCCGTCCGTCGTCGGCGGGGACGACGACTCCTCGTCCACCACCACGGCCACCACCCGGCCGAGCGCGAGCGCCACCTCCCGGACGTCGACCGCGCCGTCGTCAGAGACCCTCGAGATCGCCTCGGCCCGCGGTTTCGACCCGCAGGGCGACGGCAACGAGAAGGACGACCAGGCGAAGCTGGCGCACGACGGCAAGGCCTCGACGGCGTGGGTGTCCGACACCTACAAGTCGCCCGAGTTCGGCGGGCTGAAGAAGGGCGTCGGCCTGCTGCTCGAGCTCGACGGCCAGCAGCGCGTCAGCCAGGTCAAGGTCCGGGTCGGGGCGGGCGGCGGCACGATCGAGCTGCGCACCGCCGACGGCGACTCCCTCGGGCGGGTGCTCGACACCGCCACCGACGCCGCCGGCACGGTGACGCTCAAGCCCTCGTCGCCGGTCGAGGTCGGCTCGGTGGTGCTGTGGTTCACGGTGCCCGCGCAGGTCGACGGCGGATACCGGGCCGAGGTCGCGGAGGTCACCGTCTCGTGAGGCCCGCATGACCACCGGGACGACGACCGCGTCCCGGTACGAGGACACCACCGACGCCGAGCTGCTCGCCGCGCACGTCGAGGGGGACGTCGACGCGTTCGGCGAGCTGGTGCGCCGGCACCGCGACCGGCTGTGGGCCGTCGCGGTACGCACCCTCGGCGACCGCGAGGAGGCGGCCGACGCGCTGCAGGACGCGCTGGTGTCGGCCTACCGCCGCGCCGGCAGCTACCGCGGCGAGGCGGCGGTCACCACCTGGCTGCACCGGGTGGTCGTCAACGCCTGCCTCGACCGCGTGCGGCGCCGGGCGTCCCGACCCACCGTGGCGCTGCCCGAGCAGGAGCCCGCCGACCGGCACGACGACCACGCGAGCACCGAGGTGGCGATCGACGTCCGGGCCGCGCTCGAGCAGATCCCCGAGCACCAGCGCCAGGCGCTCGTGCTCGTCGACATGCACGGCCTGTCGGTCGCCGAGGCCGCGCAGGTGCTGGGCGTGGCCGAGGGCACCGTGAAGTCCCGCTGCGCTCGCGGCCGGGCGGCGCTGCTGCCACTGCTGCAGGTGCGGGCAGGGAACCCCGAGGCCTCCTCCGACGTCCCACCCGTGGCAGCCACCCCCGATCCCGAAGGAGGCCGGCCGTGACCCACCCCGCGCTGGACGCCTTCGGCGACCTCGACGCGGCCGCTGCCGACCCGCACGTCGCGGGCTGCGCGCGCTGCCAGGCCGACCTGGCGGCGCAGCAGGAGGTCCGCGCCCTGCTGGCCGGCCTGCCCGACCCCGGACCCGCCCCGGACGACGTCGTCGAGCGGCTGTCCACCACGCTGCGGCAGCTCGCCGCGGCCGAACCGCTGGGCCGCCCCCTCGACTCCGTGCCGGACGACGACCCCGCCGCCGGCAGCGCGGAGGCCGGCAGCACCGTGGTGCCGATCGGCTCGGCCCCCTCGGCCCGGCGCCGTCGTCCGCTGCTCGCCGTCGCGGCCGCCCTCGTGCTCGTCGCGGGCGGCGGAGCGGCGCTGAGCCAGATCATGCCCGGCAGCGGCGGCGCCGACTCCTCGGCCGCGGGGGGTGCGGCCGCCTCGATCGCCCAGCGCTCGGCCGGCGACGACGCTGAGCAGGGCACTGGCCAGGGCGTCGTCCGCAGCATCGCCTCCGGCACCGACTACACCCGCGCCGGCCTGGCCCGCGAGGTCGACGCCACGCTGGCCCGCAAGACCAGCAGCGGCGTGGCCGGCGTGCAGGGCCCGCTCTCCGACGCCACCGGTGTCGCGAGCTGCGTGGCCGCCCTCGGCGCGGGGGCGGCCCGGCCGCTGCTCGTCGACGTCGCCCGGTTCGAGGGCCAGCCGGCGGCCGTCGTCGTGCTGCCGGCCACCGGCGGCGGGCGCGAGATCTGGGTCGTGTCGACGTCCTGCGCCCCCGGCCAGGACGGCACGAAGTACTTCACGACCGCTCGCTGACCGGCCGCTCGACGCCCCCTGCGCCCCACCCGTCCCGGGGCCCGTGGCGCACCGCCCGACGGGAACATCGCGGCCCTACGATGGCTTGAAAGGTGTGCACTCCCGCACCCCGCCGGGCACCCCGGCAGCCCCGCACTGGAAGGCCTCTTCGTGAGCGACGACGTCCGCGACGTGATCATCATCGGGTCCGGCCCGGCCGGCTACACCGCCGCGGTCTACGCGGCGCGCGCCAACCTGCGCCCGCTGGTCTTCGAGGGCTCGGTCACCTTCGGCGGTGCCCTGATGAACACCACCGAGGTCGAGAACTACCCCGGGTTCAAGGACGGCATCATGGGCCCCGAGCTCATGGAGCAGATGCGCGCGCAGGCCGAGCGCTTCGGCGCCGAGCTCGTGACGGACGACGTCGTCGAGGCCCACCTCGAGGGCGACCTCAAGACCGTCGTCACCGGTCGCGGCACCACCCACCAGGCGCGCACCGTGATCCTCGCCACCGGCTCCGCCTACCGCGAGATCGGCCTCGAGAACGAGAAGCGGCTCTCCGGCCGCGGCGTCTCGTGGTGCGCCACCTGCGACGGCTTCTTCTTCCGCGACAAGGACATCGTGGTCGTCGGCGGTGGTGACTCGGCGATGGAGGAGGCGACCTTCCTGACCAAGTTCGCCCGCTCGGTCACGGTGGTCCACCGCCGCGACGAGCTGCGCGCGTCCAAGGTCATGCAGGACCGCGCCGAGGCCAACGACAAGATCGCCTTCCGCTGGAACACCCAGGTCACCGACGTCCTCGGCGACGACAAGGTCACCGGGCTCGCCGTCCGCGACACCGTCACCGGCGCCGACGACCAGCTCGACGTCACCGGCCTGTTCGTGGCGATCGGCCACGACCCGCGCACCGAGCTGTTCGCCGACCAGGTCGAGCTGACGCCCGAGGGCTTCGTGCAGGTCGACGGCCGCAGCTCGCGCACCTCGCTGCCCGGCGTCTTCGCCTGCGGCGACGTCGTCGACCACGAGTACATGCAGGCGATCACCGCGGCCGGCTCGGGCTGCGTCGCGGCGCTGGACGCCGAGCGCTACCTGGCCGACCTGGCCGACGACCCCGTGCCCGCCCGCGAGGAGGCCGTGGCCGCCGTCTGAGCCCCGGCCCGCCGTCGGTGCCCGGTGCCAGGCTGGCCCGAGCACCCCACCCGCCCCACCCGTCCTACCGGCCCCACCCGCCGCAGATCGAGAGGTTCCCGATGACCGTCCGCGAGACCACCGACGCCACCTTCGACGACGACGTCCTGGCGCACGACAAGCCCGTGCTCGTCGACTTCTGGGCCCCCTGGTGCGGCCCGTGCCGTGCCGTCTCCCCGATCCTGGACGAGATCGCGGGCGAGCACCCCGACAAGATCTCCGTCGTCAAGATCAACACCGACGAGAACCCCGCCGTGGCGGCCCGCTACGGCGTCACCGGCCTGCCGACGATGAACGTCTACGTCAAGGGCGAGCTGGTCAAGTCCATCACCGGCGCGCGCCCCAAGCCGATGATCGTGCGCGAGCTGGCCGACTTCATCGGCTGAGCACGCCACGACCCGCGCACCAGCACCACGGCCCGCTCCCGATCGGGGGCGGGCCGTGGTGCTGCTGGCCGGCCCCGACCCGGCTACCCTTTCCCTGAGCGTGCCGGCGGGGGCCGCACCGCCCGACCCGACGTCTGGAACCGCGAGGGGGTGACGATGACCCATTCCACCGCGCCCGGAGCCGAGCTGCGCCCCGGCGACCACGGCCCGCAGGTGCGCGCCGTCCGCGAGCGGCTCGTCGCCACCGGCGACCTGCCCGCCTCGGCCGCCCGCCACGACACCTTCGACGCGGACGTCGAGCGCGCCGTCCGCGCCTTCCAGCAGCGCCGCGGCATGCTCGTCGACGGCGTGGTGGGCGCGCAGACCTACCGGGCCCTGGACGGCGCGCGCTGGCTGCTCGGCGACCGCATCCTGCTGCACACGCCGGGCCACCTGGTGAGCGGCGACGACGTCGCGGCCCTGCAGCAGCGGCTGCTGGGTCTCGGCTACCCCTGCGGCCGCGTCGACGGCGTCTTCGGCCCGGCCACGGACGAGGCGCTGCGCGACTTCCAGCGCGGCGTCGGGCTGCGCGCCGACGGCCTGGCCGGCCCGCACACGCTACGAGCGCTGCAGCAGCTGGCCCGCGCGGTCACCGGCGGGGCGCCGCACGCGTTGCGCGAGGCCGACCGCGTGCGCTCGGCCGGCCCGAACCTGCGCGGCCGCGTCGTCGTGGTCGACCCGGGGCACTCCAGCGACGACCCCGGGGCCGTCGCGGGCGACCTGCGCGAGGCCGACATCACCCTCGACCTCGCGCGCCGGGTCGAGGGTCGCCTCGCCGCCGTCGGCGTGCAGGTGGTGCTGACCCGTGGCCTGACCGGCAACCCGACCCAGCTCGAGCGGGCCGAGCTGGCCAACTCGCTCGGCGCCGACCTGGTGCTCTCGCTGCACTGCGAGTCGATGGCCCACGCGCCGCAGGCCCACGGCGTCGCGTCGTTCTTCTACGGCGCGGCCGACGGCGGCGGGGCCTGGTCGGCCACCGGCGAGCAGCTCGCCTCGCTCGTGCAGCGCGAGATCGTCGCGCGCACCGACCTGCTCGACTGCCGGGTGCACCCGCGCACGTGGGACGTGCTGCGGCACACCGCGATGCCGGCCGTCCGGCTCGAGGTCGGGCACCTCAGCCACGCCGGGGACGCGGCCCGTCTGGGCGACCCGGCCTTCCGCGACACCGTGGCCGAGGCGATCGTCGTGGCGGTGCAGCGCGTGTACCTGCCCGAGGCGGACGACGCCACCACCGGCACCCTGAACATCGCCGACGTCATGGCGCGGGCCCACCAGAGCTGATCCGCCCAGAACTGTTGTGCTGCAACGGTTCTGGCGTCTGCGAGCGCCTCGTCAGGTGCCGGTGAGCACCGGCGCGCGCACCGAGCCGAGCAACCGCTCGAGCGCCTGCTCGACGTCCTCGCGCCACGAGAGCGTGGTGCGCAGGTCCAGCCGCAGCCGTGGGTGCCGGTGGTGCGGGCGCACGGTCTTGAAGCCCACGCTGCGCAGGAAGTCCGCCGGGAGCACGCAGCCCGGCGGCGCGGCGTACCGGTCGCCGTCCGGCGCCGTGCCGGCCTCGAGGCCGAACGCCTCGATCGCCCGGATCCCGCGCCGGGTGAGGTCCTTGGCCACGCCCTGGACGAGCATCCGGCCCAGCCCGCCGCCGGTGAACTCCGGGCTGATCCGCCCGGTCATCAGCAGCACGGCGTCCCCGCTGACCGGCGCGGTCGGGAAGGCCACCGAGCGCGGCACCAGGTGGGCCGGCGCGTACACCAGGTACCCCGCCGGGACGTCGTCGACGTAGGCCAGGCGGCCTACCGAGCCCCACTCCAGCAGCGCGGCCGACAGCCACGCCTCCTTCTCCAGCTCGGTGCCTCCCGCGCGCTGGGCCTGGTCGGCGGGGACGGGCGCGAGCTCCCAGAAGACGCACGAGCGGCAGCGCGCCGGCAGGTCCTGCAGCGAGTCGAGGGTCAGCGGCTCGAGCCGGCGTCCGCTCACTCGACCCCGGTCGTCATCGCGACCCCGCGGTCGCCGCGTCGGACGTCGCCGGGTCTGCCGCCTCGCCCGCGCCGAGGTCGACCCGCTGCTGCGGCACCAGCCGCACCGGGACCGGGGCCTGGTAGCCGTTCTCGGGCTGCGGGTACCGCCGTGGCAGCACCAGCGCCCCCAGGTAGCCGACCAGGCCGCCGAGGGCCAGACCGGTCACGCCGTAGCGGACCAGCCGACGCACGGGCGTGCTGGCGCCCCGCGGCGCGACGACGTCCTGCATCTGGGTTCCTCCCGGTCAGCCCACGGGCATCGTACGACCGCGGGCCAGCCGCCCGGAAGTCCCTGCCCGGGTGATCGGGCTCAGCCCGGCTGGCGCCCGTCCGGCACGAACGCCGCGTCGCCCGGGGCCAGCAGGGCCACGATCCGGTTGAGGTCCTCGACGCTGGCGAACTCCACGCTGAGGCGGCCCTTGCGGCGCCCCAGCGCGATCTGCACGCGGGTGTCGAAGCGGTCCGACAGCCGGGCGGCGAGGTCGTCGAGCTCGCCGTGCCGCCCGCCGGCGCGCGGCTTCTTGGCCCGCGGCGCGGCGGGGGCGTCGTCGCCGCCGAGCGCGACGATCTCCTCGACCGCGCGTACCGACAGGCCCTCGGCCACGATGCGCTGCGCCAAGCGCTCGATCGCCGAGCCGTCCGGCAGGCCGAGCAGGGCCCGTGCGTGGCCGGCCGACAGCACGCCCGCGGCGACCCGGCGCTGCACCAGCGGGGGCAGCTTCAGCAGGCGCAGCGTGTTCGAGATCTGCGGGCGAGAGCGGCCGATGCGACCGGCCAGCTCCTCGTGCGTGCAGCCGAAGTCCTCGAGCAGCTGGCTGTAGGCGGCCGCCTCCTCCAGCGGGTTGAGCTGGCTGCGGTGCAGGTTCTCCAGCAGCGCGTCGCGCAGCAGGTCGTCCTCGGCGGTCTCGCGCACGATCGCCGGCACCGACTCCAGGCCCGCGGCCTGGCTGGCCCGCCAGCGGCGCTCGCCCATGATGAGCTCGAACCGGTCGGTGCTGCCGTCGAGCGGCCGGAGGACGACGGGCTGCAGCACGCCGATCTCGCGCACCGAGTGCACCAGCTCGGCCATGTCGTCCTCGTCGAAGACGGTGCGCGGCTGGCGCGGGTTCGGGGTGATCGCGCCGACCGGGATCTCGGCGAAGCGGGCGCCGGGCACCGGGAGCAGGCCGTCGGGCGTGGTTTCCCGTGAAACATCCGTCGCGGGGGCCTCGTCCGGCTCGTCCGCCCCAGAGGTGACGTCGGCAGACGCCTCGGCGGAGGCGGTGCTGTCCTTGCCCGGGAAGAACACGTCGACCGGACGCTCGCCCGTCGCGGTGGCCGGCGAGCTGGAGGGGATGAGGGCACCCAGCCCGCGGCCGAGCCCCCGTCGCTTGTCGCTCACGCGTCCGTCCCCTTTCGTCGTCCTCGCTCGGCGACCTCCTTGGCCGCCTCGAGGTAGGTCAGCGCCCCGCTGGAGCCGGGGTCGTACGTCATCACGGTCTGGCCGTGGCTCGGTGCCTCGGAGATCCGCACCGAGCGCGGGATGCTCGTGCGCAGGACGACGTCCGGGAAGTGCTCGCGCACCTGGTCGGCCACCTCGGCCGACAGCCGGGTGCGGGCGTCGTACATCGTCAGCAGGATCGTCGAGACGTGCAGCGCGGGATTGAGGTGCGCCTTGATCAGGTCCACGTTCTTCAGCAGCTGCGAGAGGCCCTCGAGCGCGTAGTACTCGCACTGGATCGGGATGAACACCTCGCGCGCCGCCACGAACGCGTTGACCGTCAGCAGGCCGAGCGAGGGCGGGCAGTCGACGAGCACGTAGTCGATCCGCTCCTCCCCCGCGGCCACCCGCTCGTCGAGGTAGGTGCGCAGGGCCTTCAGCAGGCGCGACTCGCGCGCCACGAGCGAGACCAGCTCGATCTCGGCGCCGGCCAGGTCGATGGTCGCCGGGGCGCACCACAGGTCAGGAACGTCCGGGCACTCCTGCACGACCTCCGACAGCGCCAACCCGTCGACCAGCACGTCGTAGATGCTCGGCACCTCGCTGTGGTGGTCGATGCCGAGCGCGGTCGAGGCGTTGCCCTGCGGATCGATGTCCAGCACCAGCACCCGCAGCCCGGACATGGCGAGGGCGGCGGCCAGGTTCACCGTGGTGGTGGTCTTGCCCACGCCGCCCTTCTGGTTGGCCACCGTCATGATCCGGGTCTCGTCCGGCACCGGCAGGCGCTGGCCGTGCAGCACCAGGCGGCGGCGGGCGTCGTGGGCCACCTCCTGCGCGAGGGGGGTGTCGTCGTCCGGGGTGGGCAGCGCGCTGGCCAGCTCCTCGGCGTCCACGACGGATGGTGCCGGGTCGTCGGCCGGTCCGGCCGACGGACCGGGGAGGTCGGATGCGCTCACAGGGGTCACCGTTTCACGGGAAACATCGGCGGCGGGCACCGGGACGGCCGCGATTGGCGGCGTGTCGTCGCGCGATGTTTCACGGGAAACATCGGGCCACCCGAGCCGCTGCCCGCGGGGCCGGTGACCGTCGTCGGTGCCGACGTCGACGGAAGGGTCGCCGAGGGGCCAGCCCAGGCCGGTGGCCGCGGCGGTGCCGTGGTCGGTCTCGGTGGTCACGCTCGGCCTCCAGGCAGTCGGGGTGGGACGGGACAGTCTCTCGCGCCAGGCCGTCGGGCAGGACGTCGGGTCGTTCGCCGGGTTGCTCGTCGGGTCGTTCGCCGGGTCGCGGTCGACCCCTCGATCATGCGCTCGGCGCGGCGGGTCACGCCGACCGACGCGCCCGGCGCGCCCGGCGTCCGGGGGTCGGCGCCGCAGCCGGTCGGGGCAGGGGGCCGGTGCCGCGGTCGAGCCGGACGACGACGGTCGGCTCCGCCAGCAGCGTGCCCCCGACCTCGACCACCTCGCCGGTCACCCCGGCCTGGTCCAGCCAGCCCGCCAGCCCCGCCAGCTCCTCGCCCGCCGACCGGCCCTTGATGGCCACCAGCGCGCCCCCCGGCTCGAGCAGCGGGAAGCCCCAGGCGGCCAGCTTGTCGAGGGACGCCACGGCACGGGCGGTCACGAACGGCACGCTGACCCGGCCGACGACCTCCTGGGCCCGGCCGCGGTGGATCGCGACGCGCTGGTCGAGCCCGAGGTCGGCCACCACCTGCTCCAGCCAGGTCACCCGGCGCAGCAGCGGCTCGACCAGCACGACGTGCAGGTCAGGACGGCGCACGGCCAGGCACAGCCCGGGCAGGCCCGCCCCCGAGCCGATGTCGGCCACCCGGGCGCCCTGCGGCAGCAGGTCGGACAGCACGGCGCAGTTCAGGACGTGCCGCTCCCACAGGCGTGGCACCTCGCGCGGCCCGATGAGGCCGTGGGCGACGCCGGTCGAGGCGAGGTGCTCGACGTAGCGCTCGGCCAGCGGAAGCTGCTCGGCGAAGACGGCCTCGGCGGCGGAGGGCACCGGCGGCAGCTCGGTGGCTGCCGGCGGTGCCCCACCGTCGTGGTCGTCGTGCGTCACGGGGTCGTGAGGAGGCCGGTCAGGCCGGCAGGACGACGACGTGGCGCTCGGGCTCGACGCCCTCGGACTCGGTCGACAGGCCCTCGGCCGCGACCGCGTCGTGCACGACCTTGCGCTCGAACGGCGTCATGGCCTCCAGGGCGAGCTGCTCGCCGGACGAACGCACCTGGGCGACCGCCTCGTGCGCGCGGGCGACGAGCGCCTCGCGGCGGGCAGCGCGGTGACCCGCGACGTCGAGCATGAGCCGGCTGCGCTCGCCGGTCTGGGCCAGCACCGCGAGGCGGGTCAGCTCCTGCAGCGCCTCCAGCACCTCGCCGTCCCGGCCGACCAGGCGGCGCGGCACCCGGCCCTCGTCCGAGTCCACGATCGCGACCGCGGCCCGGTCGCCGTCGATGTCGACGTCGATGTCGCCGTCCAGGTCCGCCACGTCGAGCAACTTCTCCAGGTAGTCAGCGGCGACGTCGCCCTCGCGCTCGAGGCGGTCGGCGGCGTCGGTTCCACGTGAAACAGGGGCCGGTGCGGCCTCGGTCTCGGTCTCGAGGGTGTCCGTGGTCGGGGTGGTGTCGGTCATGCGGAGCTCCTCCTGGGGACGGTCGGGACGACCGGGCCGCGCGGGGTGCGGCGGTGGGACGGGGTGGTGCAGGTCGGGTCGAGCGGTGCGCACCGGGTCAGGCGCCGGACTTCGGTGCCTTCTTGCCCTGGCCGGTGCGCTGGCCGCCCTTGGGCGTGCCGGTGGTCTGCCCGGCCGGCTTGCTGGGCGGCGGCGTGTCCTGGGGGCCAGACGGGTTGGGTCCGGCGGTGCCTGGACGGCCGCCGCGCTTGCCGCGCGCCTGGCGCTTGGGCTGCTGGCGCTGGCCGGCGACCGGCGCGTCGTCCGGGGGCGTGTCCTGAGGCCCGGCGATCGCGGCGTCCCCGCCCTTGCCGTGCCGCTTCTTGCGCTCGAGCATCGCCTTCTCGGCCGGCGAGCCCGGCGCCGGCATGCGCCGGATCACGTAGAACTGCTGGCCCATCGACCACAGGTTGGTGGTCAGCCAGTAGAGCAGGACGCCGATCGGGAAGTTCACGCCGGAGACCGCGAAGACGAGCGGCAGCACGTACAGCAGCAGCTTCTGCTGCTTGGCGAACGGGTTGTCGAGCGCCGCCGCCGGCATGTTCTTCATCATCAGCTGGCGCTGCGTGGTGAAGGTCGTGGCCGACATCAGGATGATGAGGACGACGGTGATGATCTTGACGTTGGCGTCGGTCGAGCTCATGAAGGTCGACGACAGCGTGGCGCCGAAGATCGTGGAGTTGTCGGCCTGGGTGGCGAGCGCCTTGGTCAGCGGCCCGATCTCCTGCGAGTGGCGCACGTACTGGTTGAGCACCCGGAACAGCGCGAAGAAGATGGGGGCCTGCAGCAGGATCGGCAGGCAGCTCGCCAGCGGGTTGGTGCCCGACTCCTTGTAGAGCGCCATCGTCTCCTGGGTCATCGCCTGGCGGGACTCAGGATCGGTCTTGCCCTTGTACTTCTTCTGGATCGCCTGCATCTGCGGCTGGATCAGCTGCATGCCGCGCGAGGCCTTGATCTGCTTGACGAACAGCGGGATCAGGATGATCCGGATGACGACCACCAGGCCGACGATCGACAGCGCCCAGGTCCAGCCGGACTCCTCGGGCAGGCCCAGGGTCGACAGCAGGCTGTGGAAGTGCACCATGATCCAGGCCACGGCGTACTCGAGCGGGTACAGGATCTTGCCCATGCGGTGACGTCCTCGAAGGGGTCAGGCGGCGGTCGGGTGACCGTCGGCGGTGCGACCGTCCACGGCGTCCGCCGCGGTCGGGTGGTCGGTGGGGGTGGTGGCCTCGCCCTTGGCAGGAACGTGGTCGACGCCGCCCGGGTTCCACGGGTGGCAGCGCAGCAGCCGGCGCGCGGCCAGGTAGGAGCCCTTGAGGGCGCCGTGCCGGCGCAGCGCCGTGACGGCGTAGGCCGAGCACGAGGGGTAGAACCGGCAGCGCGGGGCGATCCACGGCGAGATCACGAGCTGGTAGGTGCGCACGAGCACCAGCAGCACCACGGCCAGCGGCCCCGGCCGCTCAGCCCGGTCGGTGCGTTCGGTGCGCTCGCTCATGCGCCCACCGCCGGGGTGGGCAGCAGGCGGCCGAGGGCACGGTCGAGCGAGGCGGCCAGCTCGGCCGAGGTCGCCTGCGCCGAGGCAGGGTTGGCCCGCACGACGAGCAGGGAGCCGCTCGGCAGCTGGGGCAACCGGGCCGCAACCACGGCCCGCAGCCGGCGCTTGACCCGGGTGCGGACGACGGCGGGTCCCACGGCCTTGGACACGACGAAGCCGACGCGCGCGGGGTGCGGCGTCGGCATCGGTGCTGCCGCCGTCAGCTCGACGGCGGGCGGCGTGGCGGGGTCGCCCATGGGCTGGCTCGCTCCGGTGGCAGGGCCCGGCAGCAGCAGGTGCGCCACCAGGTGGGTGCTGCCCTGGCGCCGGCCCTGGCGCACCGCGCGGGTGAACTCCTCGCGACGGCGCATCCGGTGCGCAGCGGGCAGCACGCCCGCGCCCTCAGGCCGAGAGCGAGGCGCGGCCCTTGCGGCGACGGCCGGCCAGGATGGCGCGGCCCGCACGCGTGCGCATGCGCAGACGGAAGCCGTGCGTCTTGGCGCGACGGCGGTTGTTCGGCTGGAACGTACGCTTGCTCACGAGATCTCCTGAAGTGCGCGGTGCGGCCCCTGGGAAGCGTGGGCGCCGGCCACCATCGGACACCCGCGCGCTCTGGGCGCGGGCATGCGACAGCGGCCGCCACGAGGGGGACCGCACCACGGTACGGCCCGGGCCGTCGGAGGGTCAAACCCGGCGGCCGTCGTCCGGACGACGTCGAACCCACCAGCATGACGGGGTCGAGCGCGAGAGCTCGGGACCGACACGCCGGTTCCGCCCCCGACGCCCCGGGCGGTCGTGTACCGTCGCCGTCTCAGGCTCCGGGGCACCCGTCTCTCCCGCGGCGTCCACAGGCTGTGGATGAACGTGTGGACCACATGCGTACAGTGGGCGGGCCACGCAGGACGACGACCGGTGCAGAGCAGGGAGAGGGGCACGACAGGTGCAGGTGACCGAGCCCGACCTGGCCCGCATCTGGCAGAGCACCGTCGCCGCTCTCGGCGACGCCGGCCTGACCCAGCAGCAGCGCGCGTTCCTGCGCCTGGCCAAGCTCGTCGGCCTGATCGACGCCACCGCGCTCGTCGCCGTCCCGAACGACTACACCAAGGACGTGCTCGAGCAGCGGCTGCGCGCGCAGGTCATCGACGCGCTCGGCGCCCAGCTGCAGCGCGAGGTGCTGCTCGCGGTCACGGTCGACCCCTCGCTGGGCGGCGACCAGCCGGTGCTCGACCTGTCCCTGGCGGTCGACGAGGCGGCAGCGGCGCGCGAGGCGACGCCGTCCGACCCCGACGAGGCCGAGCACGAGCGCACGCACCACGACGGGTCCCGCGGGGTGGCCGTCGACGTCACCGAGCACGAGGTGACCCGGCCGCCGTCCAGCGGGGGCCCGCGCACGCCGGCCGAGGAGGCCCAGGCCGCGCACCTGAACCCCAAGTACGTCTTCGAGAGCTTCGTCATCGGCTCGAGCAACCGCTTCGCGCACGCCGCGGCGGTCGCCGTGGCCGAGGCGCCGGCCAAGGCCTACAACCCGCTGTTCGTCTACGGCGAGTCCGGTCTGGGCAAGACCCACCTGCTGCACGCGATCGGCCACTACGCCCGCAACCTCTACCCGGGCGTGCGCGTGCGGTACGTGAACTCCGAGGAGTTCACCAACGACTTCATCAACTCGATCCGCGACGACAAGGCCCAGGCGTTCCAGCGCCGGCACCGCGACGTCGACATCCTGCTGATCGACGACATCCAGTTCCTGCAGGGCAAGGTGCAGACGCAGGAGGAGTTCTTCCACACCTTCAACACGCTGCACAACGCGAACAAGCAGGTCGTGATCACCTCCGACCTGCCGCCCAAGCAGCTGTCCGGCTTCGAGGAGCGGATGCGCAGCCGGTTCGAGTGGGGGCTGATCACCGACGTCCAGCCGCCCGACCTCGAGACGCGCATCGCGATCCTGCGCAAGAAGGCGATCCTCGAGCGGATGACCGCGCCGGACGACGTGATGGAGTACATCGCGAGCCGGATCTCGACCAACATCCGCGAGCTCGAGGGCGCGCTGATCCGCGTCACCGCCTTCGCCAGCCTCAACCGCCAGGCGGTCGACCTGTCGCTGGCCGAGATCGTGCTCAAGGACCTCATCCCCAGCGACGGCAGCCCCGAGATCACCTCGGCGGTCATCATCGGCCAGACCGCGTCGTACTTCGGGCTGACGATCGACGACCTGCAGGGCTCCTCGCGCTCGCGCGTGCTGGTGAACGCCCGGCAGATCGCGATGTACCTGTGCCGCGAGCTCACCGACCTGTCGCTGCCCAAGATCGGCCAGCAGTTCGGCAACCGCGACCACACCACCGTCATGCACGCCGAGCGCAAGATCCGCCAGCTGATGGCCGAGCGCCGCAGCATCTTCAACCAGGTCACCGAGCTGACCAACCGGATCAAGCAGCAGAGCCGCTGACGCGGTCAGGGCGCCGTTTCGCGCCACCGGTGGGTCATCCCCTCCACACCTTGTGGGTAAGTCTGTGGATCTGTGGACAGGATGTGACGCCGTTCACATACAGGACATCCGGAGGGACCGACCGGGTTCACCAGGGGTTCAGCGTCCCGGGGCGCGCGGTCGGACGTCGTCCACCGCCCGTGGACCCACCCGTGGACGGAGCCGTGGACGACCTCGGGACGACCTGTGGACGACAGTGCACGAGCTGGGTGCGGCGCGTCGTCGTCCACGGGTCCGCACAGCCGACGGGGTGCACGGCCCACAGGTCGTCAACAGGCCTCGGGCCCGCTGACCTGCACGGACGGCGCCGGTCCACAGGATCCACACCACCTAAGACTGTGACGAGATACCTCTACGAGATGAGATCCCCACGAACGACAGGGAGGGCCCGACCTGGGGACGCGGGCCGATTCCTGGCCTTGCGGTACCGCGTGTCGGTCGTGGCGGATAGGGTCGGGCTCCCGTCCGTGCGGTGGAGAGGAATGGCATGAAGTTCCGCGTGGAGCGCGACGTCCTGGCCGAGGCGGTCACCTGGGCGGCGCGCGGCCTGCCCACCCGTCCCCCCGTGCCGGTGCTCGCGGGCGTGATGCTCGAGGCGCACGACGACGGCACCCTGACGCTGTCGGCCTTCGACTACGAGGTCAGCGCCCGCGTCTCGGTCGCGGCCGAGGTCAGCGAGGCCGGCACCGTGCTGGTGTCCGGCCGGCTGCTCG
This sequence comes from Angustibacter peucedani, assembly GCF_054779595.1. Lineage (NCBI taxonomy): Bacteria > Bacillati > Actinomycetota > Actinomycetes > Kineosporiales > Kineosporiaceae > Angustibacter > Angustibacter peucedani. The sequence goes on along the minus strand of NZ_BAAGXY010000028.1, from coordinate 3,195 downwards.
CCGACATCTCGCGCAACCTGCCGGCCCAGCCGGTCGACGTCGTGACGCAGGACTCCAAGGTCTCGGTCACCTGCGGCTCGTCCCGGTTCACGCTGCTGACCATGCCGGTCGAGGACTACCCGACCCTGCCCGACATGCCGCAGTCCACCGGCACCGTGGCGGGCGACGTCTTCACCACCGCCGTCAGCCAGGTCACCACCGCGGCCGGCCGCGACGACACGCTGCCGATCCTGACCGGTGTCCGGGTCGAGATCGAGGGCTCGCGCATCACCATGCTGGCCACCGACCGCTACCGCCTGGCCATGCGCACGCTCGAGTGGCAGCCCGAGGGCACCGACGCGGCCGCTGTGGCGCTCGTGCCGGCCCGCACGCTGGGCGACACCGCCCGCGCGCTCGGCGCCAGCGGCACCGTCGAGCTCGCGCTCGGCCGCACCGGTGGTGGCGACGGCCTGATCGGCTTCGAGGCCGGCCGTCGCCGCACCACCTCGCGGCTGCTCGACGGCGAGTACCCCAAGGTCGCCTCGATCTTCCCGACGACGTCCGACGCGCAGGCGGTCATCGAGACCGCGCCGCTCGTCGAGGCGGTCAAGCGCGTGGCACTCGTCGCCGAGCGCAACACCCCGGTGCGGCTGAAGTTCAGCGCCGGTGCGGTGATCATCGAGGCCGGGCAGGGCGACGACGCCCAGGCGAGCGAGCAGATCGACGCGACGCTCACGGGCGACGACCTCGAGATCGCGTTCAACCCGCAGTACCTGCTCGACGGGCTGGGCGCGCTGCACCACCCGTTCGCGCGGCTGGCGTTCACCCAGCCGACCAAGCCGGCCCTGCTCACGGGCCAGGCCGAGGTCGAGGGCGAGACCGACGACAGCTTCCAGTACGTGCTCATGCCGGTGCGCCTCGCCGGCTGACGCGCAAGAGTGGGGCCCAGCAGTCCCGGGCAGTCCCGGCGACCCGACACCGAGGGAGCGCAGATGAAGATCGGTCTGATCGGTCTGGGCAAGATGGGCGGCAACATGCGCACCCGGCTGCGGGCGGGCGGCGTCGAGGTCGTCGGTTACGACCGCAACCCCGACGTCAGCGACGTCGAGTCGCTCGAGGCCATGGTCGGCCAGCTCGAGGCGCCGCGACTGGTCTGGATCATGGTGCCCGCGGGCGATCCCACCCGGCAGACGGTCGAGCAGCTGGGCGAGCTGCTCGACGCCGGCGACCTGGTGATCGACGGCGGCAACTCCAAGTGGCTGGACGACGCCCAGAACGCCGAGCACCTCGACGGCCTGGGCATCGGCTTCGTCGACTGCGGCGTCTCCGGCGGCATCTGGGGCAAGGACAACGGCTACGGCCTGATGTGCGGCGGCACCGCCGCGAACGTCGAGCGCGCCATGCCGGTCTTCGACGCGCTGCGGCCCGAGGGCCCGCGCGAGGAGGGCTTCGTCCACGCGGGCGAGGTCGGTGCCGGGCACTACACGAAGATGGTGCACAACGGCATCGAGTACGGCCTGATGCAGGCGTACGCCGAGGGCTACGAGCTGCTGCTGAAGAAGGACCTCATCACCGACGTCCCCGGCGCCTTCAAGGCGTGGAGCCGCGGCACCGTCGTGCGGTCGTGGCTGCTCGACCTCATGGTGCGCGCGCTCGAGGACGACCCCGACCTCGACCAGATCCGCGGCTACGTCGACGACACGGGCGAGGGGCGGTGGACCGTGCAGGAGGGCGTCGAGAACGCCGTCCCCATGCCGGTCATCGCGGCGTCGCTGTTCGCCCGCTTCGTCTCGCGCCAGGACGACTCCCCCGCCATGAAGGCGGTCGCCGCGCTGCGCAACCAGTTCGGCGGTCACGCGGTCAAGGCCGTCGAGCAGGGCCCGTCGGCCCCGGGCTCGCCGGCCAAGAGCGACGGCTGACGTCGTCGTCCGCTGACCCCTCCCCCTGACCCGTGCACGTCGCCCACCTGTCGCTGACCGACTTCCGCAGCTACCCGCAGGTCGAGCTCGCGCTCGAGCCGGGCGTCACCGCGCTGGTCGGCCCGAACGGCCAGGGCAAGACCAACCTGGTCGAGGCGGTCGGCTACGTGGCGACCCTCGGCAGCCACCGCGTCGCGCAGGACGCGCCGCTCGTGCGCCTCGGGGCCGAGCGGGCCGTGGTGCGGGCCTCGGTGGTGCGCGACGAGCGGCCGACCCTGGTCGAGCTCGAGATCACCCCCGGCAAGGCCAACCGGGCGCGGGTCAACCGCGGCCCGGTGCCGCGGGCCCGCGAGGTGCTCGGCCTGCTGCGCACGGTGCTGTTCGCGCCCGAGGACCTCGCCCTCGTCAAGGGCGACCCCGGCGAGCGCCGCCGGTTCATGGACGACCTGCTGGTCGCCCGGGCCCCGCGCTACGCCGGCGTCCGGCAGGACTACGAACGCGTCGTCCGCCAGCGCAGCGCGCTGCTGAAGTCGGCCGGCGCGGCGATCCGGCGCGGGCAGGGCGACGTGCGCACCCTCGACGTGTGGGACCAGCACCTGGCCACCGCGGGCGCCGAGGTGCTCGCGGGGCGGCTGCGGCTGCTCGCCGAGCTGGCCGACCCGCTGCGGCACGCCTACGAGCAGGTCAGCCAGGGGCAGGGCGAGGCGGCCTTCAGCTACTCGTCCTCGCTCGGCGACGACCTCGCGGCCGAGGTGGCCGAGGCGCCGGGCCTGGGCCGCGAGCTGCTGCAGGCGCGACTGCTGGAGCAGACCAGCCGGATGCGCAGCACCGAGCTGGAGCGCGGCGTGTGCCTGGTCGGCCCGCACCGCGACGACCTGGTGCTGCGGCTCGGCCCGCTGCCGGCCAAGGGGTACGCCAGCCACGGCGAGTCGTGGTCGTACGCGCTCGCGCTGCGGCTCGCGTCCTATGAGCTGCTGCGCCACGAGCAGGGCGGCGACCCCGTGCTCGTGCTCGACGACGTGTTCGCCGAGCTGGACGTCGGCCGGCGCGAGCGCCTGGCCGAGCTGGTGGCCGACGCCGAGCAGGTGCTGGTCACCGCCGCGGTGGTCGACGACGTCCCCGAGGCGCTGCACGGCGCGCGGGTCGACGTGATGGCGGGCGAGGTCACCCGTGTCCGGTGAGGGCGGCGGCACTCCCGACGGCTCGGACGTCGACCCGGACGCCGGTCCGGACGTCGAGCCGGTCGGCGCCGAGCTCGACCGCGCCTCGGCGGCCGCGCGCGAGGCCCTCGCGGGGT